>CANGZT010000043.1 GCA_947458955.1 Flavobacteriia bacterium
AACATACCAAATGTAACCAAATTTAAGCCTTAATACTCACATTAAACAAAAATGAATCAAATATTCATATCTTTACTCTATGAAGTATAATGTCATTTATTTATCTATTTTAATTTCTACTTTTTTGTTTATTTCTTGCAAAAAAAATCAAGACAATCTTCCGCCAACCATTGAAGTATATACTCCCAACGAAGAAGATACACTAGAATCTACTAATTCGGAATATGAAATAAAATACAAAGCTCATGATGAAAATACATTATCGAAATCGATTTTATCTATTAAAGATATCTACGGAACAGAATTTGCCTCAGAAGATAGAGATATAAATGGTTCCGATTATACTTATAAGAATACATTTACATTTAGTGGAACCAAAGGACAAATTAAAAAATTAAGTTTAATGATTACAATTTTTGATAAATCGAAAAATACAACCTCAAAAAATGTACATTTTTTCGTAAAACTTTAATTAAAAAGCTCGTATTGCTCTTACATTGAAAACAAAGTTTTTACCATAATTTGTTGCACCTCCATTATAAAAACTAAAAAACCAAGAGGTAGATGCGGAGTACCCTGTAGAAGTCCAGTATTGTTTGTTTTCCAAACCTTTTGTTTTATCGCTCTTATCCTTATCTAGAATATCATCTATCAACCCTCTTACTTCATACAACATTATCATTTCTTTTATAGCCGGTAAATACCAATCTTTAAATCCATCATGGGAATATTTGTTACACAAATATGCAGCTGTTCCTGGTTCAGCACCATTCGTCATCATTGCTTTTGTATTATCTTTCCCTACTGATGCATTCTTAAAACCAAAAAAATCAATACCATTTAATCCCCAACGTGCATTTTTGCTTAAATCATGAAGACTAGCGATCAAACCGTGATCATTTCCTAGAGAATCTTTGTTCAAATGGAAAATTATTCCTCCACCCCAAATTTCACCTACATATCTTTTTTGAATGACTTTGTTACCCAAGGCAAACTTAAAATTAGTTTGTATACCTTTAGCGCTGTTTACAAATGGCCTAGTAATGTTTATATTATAATCTGTACCTCCCTTAGGATCAATATCTAACCTTATAAAATAAGGCCCTCCTGTTGGATCGAAATTAGAATATTTTCCATGTACAACGTAACTAACTCCTATTTCAATTTGAAGATTACCTTTAACATTTGTTTTAGCTTGTTGAATTTCTGCATAAATTATTTCACCTTTTTCACTTCCTTTATGGATTGATACTTTAATTCCTAATAACGTATTTTTAAGTAAAATCTTAGAATTACTCATCACTAAAGTATTATATACTATTGTCCTAACAGTATAAGTGTGATTTGAGTTTAAAGCTTGAGTTTGAGTAAATGAAATCATATTAGTTCCAAGCAAAAAAATCAACAGTGCAAACCATTGAAAAAACTTAGACTTTAAATAACTGATTTCCTTCATTCAATAATTATTTTTTCCTTATCAAGAATAATCCATCACGAATCGGTAACAATACATTTTCTACACGATGATCATTCATAACAAACTGATTAAACTCTAATATTGCATTTGTATCTTTATCGTTCTTTGATTTTTCATCAATTACCTTTCCAGACCACAACACATTATCTGCTAAAATATAACCTCCAGAAGGTATCATTTCAATAACTAATTGATAGTAATTTAAATAGTTTCCTTTGTCAGCATCAATAAAAACCAGATCAAATTGTTGATCAATTGTCGGAATATATTGCATCGCATCAGCGATAATATATTCAATCTGTTCACTATACGCAGATTTCTGAAAGAAGTTTCCTACAAACTCTTCTAATTCCGCATTTTTATCAATCGTGAGTAATTTTCCGTCTTTTTTTAACCCTTCCGCCAAACACAATGCGGAATAACCTGTATAAGTTCCAATTTCTAAAATAGATTTTGGTTGAATCATTTTAGATATCATACTTAAAAATCTTCCTTGAAAATGCCCACTCAACATTCGTGGTTGAAGAATTTTCAAATGAGTTTGACGATTTAACTCTTTTAAAAGTTCATCTTCATTAGTTGTATGCAGACAAACATATGCATCTAATTTTTCATCAATAAATTCCATTTTTCTTATTGTTTTGAAATCCAAGATGAAAATTTATCAGCATTTTTTTTGTGAGCAGCATAAGACTTTTCAAAATCATGTTTGCCAGTATAATCAGGTTTAGCACACATGTATAAAAATTCGTTAATATCTGGATTCAACACCGCTTCAACAACTTCAATCGGAGGAATACAAATTGGACCAGGAGGTAAACCTTTGTAAATATATGTATTGTAAGGGCAATCTCTTTCTCTGTGCTCGTATGTCAATCGTTGAACTCCTTGTAATTCGTCTCCCCAACAAAATTTAAATGTTGGATCTGATTGTAATTTCATTCCATCATTTAAGCGATTCAAATATAAACCAGCGATGATGGGCCATTCTTCTTCATTCTTAGACTGTTCTGAGTATACAATACTTGCTAATGTAACCGCCTCGCTCGGATTGTCAAAACCCACTTTTTTCAATTTTGCCATTCTATCCTCATTCCAGAAAGCAATATATTGTTTTTCCATACGTGCTACAAATGCATCTGCAGGAGTATCATAAAACATTTTGTACGTATTTGGTAAAAACAACGAAGGGATTGTTTCATCATTCAATTTAGTTCTGTTTTGTAAATCACTCGATTCTATAGCATTTAAAATAGATGCACTATCGGCAAGAATTAATTTCGAAACTTTTCCCGCTAATTGATATATATCTCTACAATTATTAAAAGTAACATCTACTTCCACTTCTGCGTTACCATTACCAGCACTGTTTTTAGTAAACCCGTTTAATAAAGTACGAAAAGTTGTTCCTGGTTCTATGATATACTTTCCTGATGCCAAACGATTTTCATCTAAATCTTTATATTCTCCAACTTTTAATAGATCTTCTTTATCCTTTATTATTCCTTCATTATAAAGTTTTATCGATAATCCTTTTAAACCTTGCTTTGCATCAAAAAGAAAAGCTTGTGATTGTACATTTACGGTTGTTGTTCTTCCTGCTAGAAAAACATTTAATTTTGGACCTAAAAATACGAATCCTGCAATACCTACTATTGCAATTGATATAAAAATTACTTTTTTAGACATAATTGATAAATTCGTTCATTTATTCTATTTTCTCTATCTTTAAACCAACTCTTACGAACCCCAACTAACTCATAACCACACTTCTCAAACAGCATTATACTAGAAACATTATCTTCCAATACATTAGCTGTTAAATTCCAAAAATCTAATGAGTTTGATGCATATTCAGCCAACAAAGATAAACTTTCAGAGGCATATCCTTGCATTTTATCCTCATCTGCTGCAATTAATATACCTACTCCCGCTCTACCATGCTTAAAATTTGCTTCAAATAAGTCTAGAGTACCTACAGACTTATCATTTTCGATTAAACATATCATTAAACGCAACTCACCAGATTGACGGAAAGACTGAATACTATTAATATACTCTGTTATTCCATGTAATGAATAAGGTGCTTCCGTACCGCTAACTCTCCAATTATCAGGATTATTTTCCCAAGTCATCACTGTAAAAGCATCACCCGGTTCAATTGCTCTTAAGTAAACCTTTTTACCTTTTAACATTCTTCAATTGAGCTATATGTGACTGTACGTCTTCATGTGTATAAAAAGGGACTTGTTCAAATTCTTTTGGTAAGTGAAGCCCCATAACGGACTCAATACGATTAGACTGAGTTAAACTCTCTAACAATTCCTCCAAAAGGAATTGTTCGTTTTCTTCCAAAAATTGTATAACAGGTGTCATACAAGATTCGCCTTTTTTTATTTTGTTGCCATACTGCTTAAATATCATTTTTAACTGATCTAAATTCTGAGTATGGAGAATAGAAACTAAAAAAGAAGGGATTTTTTTACGATGAACTACCTGATAAACAGTCTCTACATCTAAATTAAAATCACATTCTGATGCTTTCATACTAAAATAAAAACCATCAATTGAAATTCCCACATGTGGTGGAATTTTATCTACATGAAACGCCCATAAAAAAGTACCTTTCTTCAATTGTACTTTATCTATATCTGCAATATGTTTTATGTTATAATTAGACATGTATTTCACCCTCAAACACAAATTTAGCAGGACCGATTAAATAAACCTCGGAGTATACTTTATTTTCTTTTTTTGCTTTTATCGATAAATTACCACCAAGTGTTTTGATTGGTATTTCGAATCGTCCTTCTAGCTCTTTGTTATTGGCTATAACTAATGCACAAGCCGTTACTCCTGTTCCACAAGAAAGCGTTTCATCTTCTACCCCTCTTTCATAAGTTCGTACAAAAAAATAATTTTCTTTTTCTTCTACAAAATTTACATTTACCCCTTCTTGCTTATATTTTTCTGAAAACCGGATGGATTTTCCTTCATTAAGCACATCTGTTTTATCTACTTCTTTAACGAAACGAACATAATGTGGCGAACCTGTATACGTATAAAAGTCGTTTCCGTTTCTAACTATTTCTGAAACATCATTCATCTTGAGACTCACAATTCCTTCTTCGTCAATCGAAGCGTAATGCATTCCATCGATAGCATCAAACAAAAACTCTTTGGCTCTTAAACCTAGTTGATACGCAAAAGCAATTGAACATCGAGCACCGTTGCCACAAAAACTTTTCGACCCATCTGAATTATAGTAATCCATTTCAAAATCAAATCCTTTTTTTTGATTTAGTTTAATTAAGCCATCTGCCCCTACTCCGAATTTTCGATTACAAATTAATTGAATATGTTCAATGTTTAAGTCATCATATTTGCCATCACGATTATCAACCATGACGAAATCATTTCCAGTACCTTGGAATTTAAAAAAAGAAACTTTCACTAAAGTATGTCAATTGGAATTACAATTCGAATATACAAAAAAAGGGCTACCAGTTGGCAACCCTTCAATGTTTTTCAAAAAAGAAACGTATTATCTTTTGTGGAATCCTTCATCAGAAACTGTTAATTTCTTTCTTCCTTTACGACGACGAGCCGCTAACACTTTACGTCCGTTTTTAGTCGCCATACGCTCGCGGAATCCGTGCTTATTTTTTCTTTTTCTTACCGAAGGTTGAAACGTTCTTTTCATGGTATATAGCCTTTAAATCTTGTTCTACTTAAATTTTGAGTGTGCAAAGTTAAAACATTATTTGGTTTTTACAAGAATTTATGTAAAAATCTCTAAAAAGATTTATACTTCGCAACAATGGACTAAATTTGTACTCTACAAAAGTAATACAAATGTTACGACCAAAAAAAGAAAAAACTCAGCGAATTAAATTAAGCAAAGAATCTATTCGCAAAGCCCAAAATATATTCATCTATTTAAAACCCTACAGAACCTCTTTCATTATTGGTTGGATCTTTTTGGTTTTATCAACGAGCGCTGGATTATTCTTTCCATTTTTAATGGGTAATTTGTTAGGAACTTCTACTGCAAACATGCAAAATACTAAAGAGGTTGTTGGTTTAATCAACTATGACAATGTGAATGAAGTTGCATTTGCTCTATTTTTGTTATTCGGTTTTCAAGCATTATTTTCTTATTTCAGAGTAGTATTATTTACTAATGTTACAGAAAGTGTATTGAAAGATATTCGATACGATGCTTTTTCAAAATTAATTTACATGCCGATGGATTTCTTTAACCAGAATAAAGTCGGAGAATTAACATCTCGCATTTCGTCTGACATTACTCAAATACAAGAAACACTTAGAACGACAATCGCTGAATTTTTTAGACAAATAGTAATCGTCGTTGGTGGAATAATTTTCCTAGCGATTCTTTCTTGGAAGCTTTCACTTATCATGTTAGCAACCGTTCCTGTTATGGCAATTATCGCTGTATTTTTCGGTCGATTTATTCGAAAACTATCCAAAACAGCTCAAGATGAAGCAGCAGCATCTAATGTAATTTTAGAAGAAAATTTAACGGGTATCACGAATGTAAAATCATTCACTAACGAGTTATTAGCATTAGGAAAATACAAAGAAGTGATCGACCGTATCCAAAAATTAAATGTGAAAGCAGGATTGTGGAGAGGTTTATTTGTATCCTTCATTGTTTTCTGTTTGTTTGGAGCGATTGTATTTATTATTTGGCAAGGATTATTGATGACACAAGGAGATCATCCTGAACTTTCTACAAAAAACTTTTATTCGTTTATTTTGTATACGATCATGATGGGAGCATCGATTGGATCTATACCAGAATTGTATGCTTCTTTACAAAAAGCGATTGGTTCTACAGAAAACTTGATGAACATTATAGGAACGAAAAACGAAAAAGAATTATTGACTGGTACAAACAAGCCTACAATTACAGGAAATATTACCTTTCAAAATGTTCGTTTTGCCTATCCACAACGTAAGGATGTAGAGGTATTGAAGTCAATTAACATTGAGACAAATAAAAACGAAACCATTGCATTAGTAGGTTCATCAGGAGCTGGTAAATCAACAATTACTTCCCTATTATTACGTTACTATGACCCAACATTAGGGAAAATTTTATTTGACGGAATTGATGCTCAAGAAATTGAAATTGAACATTTACGCTCGCATATTGCAATCGTTCCGCAAGAAGTAATATTGTTTGCTGGAAGTATAGAAGAAAATATCGCCTTCGGAAATCCTTATGCGAGTAAAGAAGAAATACACGTTGCAGCTCAAAAAGCAAACGCATTAGAATTTATCAATGGTTTCCCTGAAAAATTTGAAACACAAGTAGGTGACCGAGGAATACAACTTTCAGGAGGACAAAAACAACGTATTGCCATTGCTAGAGCCTTGTTGAAAAATCCGAGAATCTTAATCCTTGATGAAGCTACATCTGCATTGGATTCTGAATCTGAAAAATTAGTACAAGAAGCATTAGTCACATTAATGGAGGGAAGAACTTCGATTGTGATTGCACATAGACTTTCTACTATTAAGAATGCAGACCGTATTTATGTACTTGATCAAGGAAAAGTGGCAGAAATCGGAACTCACCAATCTTTGATGAACATTGAAAATGGAATTTATGCCAATTTAGTTGATATTCAAATGCAAGCGTAAACAAACAATACTATGAAAAAATTCGAAATCCCTGAATATTACCAATCACCAATTATTAGCAAGGTTAAAGCGCAACGAAAAATACAAGACCCTCGCAAGAAAGACTTTACCCCTACCCGCTTATCATTGGGTTCGATTGACTTTTTAATAGCTCGACATTTTGGATTTTGCTATGGGGTTGAAAATGCGATTGAAATCTCGTACAAAGCGATACAAGAAAATCCAGGAAAACGTATTTACCTTTTAAGTCAAATGATACACAACCCGGGGGTTAACGAAGATTTACAGAGTTATGGGATTGAGTTTTTACAAGATACGAAAGGAAAACAATTAATTCCGTGGGAAAATATTACCAAAGACGATGTGGTGATAATTCCTGCTTTTGGCACAACGGTTGAAATCGAAAATAAACTAACCGAAATAGGTGTTGATGTTCAATCTTATAATACTACTTGTCCGTTTGTAGAAAAAGTATGGAACCGTTCCGATAAATTAGGAGAAGACAAACATACGATTATCATTCACGGAAAACACGACCACGAAGAAACACGTGCTACCTTTTCTCACGCATCGCAAAATGCACCTGCATTAATAGTAAAAAACCTGAAAGAAGCACAAGTCATTGTAGATTATATTGAAGGTAAAACAAGTGCTGAAGAGCTTCTAGCTTATTTTGAAGGAAAATATACAATCAACTTTCATCCTGAAATAGATTTAAATAAAATCGGCGTCGTAAATCAAACAACGATGTTGGCTACCGAAACTCAAGAAATCACCGAACTTTTACGAGAAGCGATGATTCGTAAATACGGAGAAGCTGTCATTAAAAATCATATTGCTGATACTCGTGATACACTTTGTTATGCAACCAATGACAATCAATCTGCAACCTATGGTTTATTGGAACAAGAAGCGGATTTTGCAATTGTTGTTGGTGGATATAACAGTTCAAACACAACCCATTTAGTAGAATTATTAGAACCTAAATTCCCTTGTTATTTCATCAATTCTGAAGATAATATTTTAGAAAATTTAGAGGTTTCTTGTTTTGATATTCACAGCAAAACAGAATCTATCAAAACACTACCAATCAAAGACAATAAAGCTACGATTATCCTGACCTCTGGAGCTTCTTGCCCAGATGCAGTTGTCGATCGTGTTATTCAAAAATTATTGTATTTAACGAAGAATGAGGTAGACTTTGAGAAAATAGAACTTTAATAATACTTTCTCAATGAAGCTATTAATTTTTACTTTTTTATCTTTTATATTTTCTTTTAATTCATTCAGTCAAGAATGTAAAGATTCGTGTAAAATAGAAGTTCCCAAAATAATAGCGAGAGAGAGCAAGAAAGAAAACGGAACTATTTTGAACGTTTTATCAGATTGCCCAGTACAATCCTATGAAATTACAATAAAAAACAGGTGGGGTCAAACTCTATTTACATCAAAAGATCCTTCAAAAAAGTTTGATTGTAAAATAATTGAAGGACCTTCAGATTATCATATGTGTCTTATTGAAGGGGTATATTGTAACGGAAAAAAATATAAAATTGAACAACCATTATACATACATTAAGACAAATTGTCGTTCAAAACTCATTCTTCATGACAATTTTTCCGATTTTTGTTAAATTATCGATTTGGTATTTAAATTGAAGAAAGATATTCAACTAATAAAATGTTGAATTATGAATTTCGAAAAGTTTACCATCAAATCACAAGAAGCGATACAACATGCTCAAACATTTGCAACTACGCTTCAACATGGCACCTTAGATACTGGACATATACTGAAAGGTATCCTCGAAGCCGAACAAGATGTAACTACTTATATATTTCAAAAAGCAGGCATAAATAAAAATATATTTACTACTGTTTTGGATAGAATAGTTTCAGGATACCCAAAAGTAACAGGTGCTCAATTACATTTATCGAACTTAGCACAACAATCGCTTGTAAAAGCACAACAAACAGCCAATAATTACGGAGATGAATTTGTTTCCATTGAATTGATCTTCCTAGCATTAATTGAAAACAACGATGCAATTGGCAAATTATTAAAAGACAATGGACTTACCGTTAAATTAGTAAGTGATATTATTATGGACTTAAGAAAAGGAGTAAAAGTGACTTCAAACAATGGTGATGGTAACTACCAATCATTAGAAAAATACGCTAAGAACTTAAATCAATTAGCAGAATCTGGAAAATTAGACCCAGTGATCGGTCGAGATGATGAAATACGCAGAGTATTACAAATATTAACTCGTCGAACTAAAAACAACCCAATTTTAATTGGTGAACCTGGTGTTGGTAAAACTGCTATCGCAGAGGGGTTAGCACATAGAATTATTCAGGGTGATGTTCCTGAAAATTTAAAATCTAAAACAGTATACTCCTTAGATATGGGTGCCTTAGTTGCTGGAGCAAAATACAAAGGAGAGTTTGAAGAACGTCTTAAGGCTGTTGTAAAAGAAGTGATTCAGGCAGAGGGAGAAATCATACTATTTATAGATGAAATTCATACCTTAGTTGGTGCTGGTGGTGGTGATGGAGCTATGGATGCAGCAAACATTTTAAAACCAGCTTTAGCAAGAGGAGAATTGAGAGCAGTTGGTGCTACGACTTTGAACGAGTACCAAAAATACTTTGAAAAAGACAAAGCATTGGTAAGACGTTTTCAAACCGTATTAGTTGATGAACCATCTACAGAAGACGCTATTTCAATCTTGCGTGGTATTAAAGACAAGTATGAAAATCACCACAAAGTAATCATCAAAGACGCTGCGATTATTGCTGCAGTTGAATTATCACAACGATATATCACTGATAGACATTTACCAGATAAAGCGATTGACTTAATTGATGAGGCTGCTTCTAAAATACGCATGGAAATCAACTCTAAACCAGAGGAATTAGATGAATTAGAACGTAAGATCATGCAATTAGAGATTGAGAAAGCAGCAATCTTACGTGAAAATGACGTTAAAAAACTAGACATTTTAGCTAAAGAATTGGCAAACTTAAACCAACAAAAAGATACTTTTTTAGCAAAATGGAAAGCGGAACGAGATGTGATCGATGCTATTCAGAAATCAAAAGAAGATATAGAAAACTTAAAAATTGAAGCGGATAACGCAGAACGTTCAGGTGATTATGGTAAAGTGGCTGAAATTCGTTATGGTAAAATTAAAGAAACAGAGAATTTACTGGAAACGAATAAAGCTAAATTAGCTGAAATTCAAGCCAATTCTAAAATGATTAAAGAAGAAGTTTCTGTAGAAGAAATCGCTGAAGTTGTTTCAAAATGGACAGGGATTCCCGTTTCTAAAATGGTGGAATCAGAACGTTCTAAATTATTACGATTAGAGGATGAATTAAACAAACGTGTAGTTGGTCAAAACGAAGCAATCGAAGCACTTTCAGATGCAGTAAGACGTTCAAGAGCAGGTCTTCAAGATGCAAAAAGACCAATTGGTTCATTTATCTTTCTTGGTACAACTGGTGTTGGTAAAACAGAATTAGCAAAAGCCTTAGCTGAATACTTATTCAATGATGAAAATGCTATGACACGTATCGATATGAGCGAATATCAAGAAAAGCATTCTGTAAGCAGATTAGTAGGAGCGCCTCCAGGATATGTTGGTTACGATGAAGGTGGACAATTAACTGAAGCGGTAAGAAGAAAACCATATTCTATCATCTTATTAGACGAAATAGAAAAAGCACACCCTGATGTATTTAACATACTACTTCAAGTACTTGATGATGGACGTTTAACAGATAACAAAGGGCGTGTGGTAAACTTTAAAAACACCATCATCATCATGACTTCCAATTTAGGTTCACACTTAATTCAAGAAACCTTTGAAGGTAAAAAAGAAGTTGAATTAGAAGCTGCAGGTGAAAAAGCAAAACTATTAGTTACTGAATTACTTAAACAAACAATCAGACCTGAGTTCCTAAATCGAATAGATGAAACAATCATGTTTTCTCCATTAACTAAAAACAATGTTAGACAAATTGTACAAATTCAATTCAATAAACTCAAAGAAATGCTAGTGGAAAAAGACATCAAACTTGTAATAACAGACGAAGCCTTTGATCATATAGCTGAAGTAGGATTTGATCCACAATTTGGAGCAAGACCTGTGAAACGCGTGATTCAAAAACAAGTATTAAATGAACTATCAAAAGCAATTTTGGGTGGAACAATTGACACTAACGAACCAATAGTGATGGATGTCTTTGATCATAAAATCGTATTTAGAAGACCTATACACGAAAAAGAGGAAATATAACAACAAATACAATTTAAAAAAAGCTGCCTTTTGTAGACTGCACCCAAAAGTTTAGACAAATTTAATTTAATTTTGATAATGATGAGCTCGATATTGTATCGGGCTCATTCCATTTAGATTTAGTTTTATTCTTTCATAGTTATAGTAGTTTATGTAATCTTTGATTTCTTTTTTCAATTGAGCAATTGAATCATATTTTTTCAAATAAAAAAGTTCTGATTTAAGTATACCAAAAAAATTTTCAATCACTGAGTTATCAAGGCAATTTCCTTTTCTAGACATACTTTGTGTTACGCCATTTGTAATTAATTTATGCTGATATTGTTTCATTTGATACTGCCATCCTTGATCTGAATGTAATAGCAATGATTGTGTTGTATCTACTTTTTTAAATGCCTTATCTAACATGATCATAACGCTTTTAAAAGTAGGTCTTTCAGATAATTCATAACTAATTATTTCTTGGTTGTACAAATCTATAATTGGCGACAAGTACAACTTTTCTCCTTTCACATTAAATTCTGTTACATCTGTCGCCCATTTTTGATTAGGCTTTTCTGCTTTAAAAGCTCTATTTAAAATATTAGGGGCTACTTTGCCTTGCTCTCCTTTGTAGGATTTATATTTCTTAGCTCTAACAACACTTTTCAGCTTTAAGCATCTCATTAATCGCAATACTGTTTTATGATTGATAATGTATCCTAAGTTGCGAAGTACAAGTGTGATACGCCTATACCCGAGTCTCCCTTTATGTTTGTGATAAATACTTTGAATCATTTCTTTGATGTCGACATACTTATCTGTTCTATTAATTTGTTTTGCATTATAATAAAAACTACTTCTTGTTATTTGCATACAATCAAGTAGTATTGCCAATTCATATTTATGCCTTAGCTCCATTATGGCTTTCGTTTTTGTTCGGATTGAACTAAGGCATGAAGCTTTTTTAGTAGCTCATTTTGGACTTTTAAAAATTCATTTTCTTTCAGTAATTCTTCTTCCCTTGTTAACGGGGTAGATGACTTTCTCTGTTTTCTTTTAATCGGTTTATCCATCTTTGGTGGTCGTCCTTTTGGTTTTGGAATTAAGCCAGATACTCCGTTTAAGTCATAAGCCTTTTGCCAACTTATAATCACTGATTCACTAGGTATGTTAAAGCGAACACAGGCTTCACGCAAAGATAAAAACTCCTTGTTAATAGTATCTAATACCTCAATTTTAAATGATGGTTCGTAATGCTGTCTGGTTCTAGATTTAAGACCTTCTGTACCGTAACATTCATAAAACCTTAACCAAAGGCGAAGATTAGAATGTTCAATCCCATTTTCTTTAGCAATTGACTTTACTGATTTTTTACCGCTTAATACGGCTTTTACGCAACGAAGCCGAAAGTTGTAATCGTATTTATTTCTTTTAAACATAAAAATGCCCCCAAGTTAGTGTCTAACTTTTGGGGGCATGTACATACTGAATGGCTTTGAAAATATATAATCTTCTCGAAATAATTCTACCCATAAATCGCATCCAAGGCATTGCAGAATTTAACTGCAACCTCTGCAAGTATTTCAGGAGTGTGTGATAGTGATACAAAACCAACCTCGTATCCACTCGGCCCTAAGTATACTCCTTCTTCTAATAAAGCGTGGTGTAAATGTTTGAACCCTGTCATATCTGGGTTGATTTCATCTGCACGACGAATGGTTTTATTTCCTGCGAATG
>CANGZT010000044.1 GCA_947458955.1 Flavobacteriia bacterium
ACAAAAGAAAACATAGTGTCTCCATAAAAAAACAAGAGACCAAAAGGTATTAATCCTAAAAAAAACAGATTTCTAGTAACTAGTTTTAAAGGTTTAATTATATCTTGATTAAGTGAATAAAGTTTTGATATTTTTTGAAAGAAAACTTGACCGATTGATTGACCAATGATTGAAACAGGGAGAGAAAGCATCATTGTTGCATATACATATGAACCAAAAATAAACTTACCAAAATAAATAGAAATAAAATAAGCAATTAATAAATCTCTAGTCATATCGATAATAACATGCGGTAGGCTTACTTTTGGAAACTGAGCGTAACTTTTAACTAAAAGCCTTGTTTTTGATGATGATGCATAGTAAATCTTCTTAGAATTTATAAATCTTTTAAAAAAACCTAACGAAGATAAAATATAACCTATGGTTGTTGCTAAAATTAAACCAAATGATCCCAAATTAAAAATTCCAAGTATCAGCTTCAATATGTTTGATGAAACTGAATTCAGAATTCTCTGAAAAGAAATACTTTTAAATTCACCTAATCTTAAAGCCCAATTAGAACCAAGACTTATAAATGCAACGAATAATGCTGATAAAATTGATAAAAGGTAAAGCCATAAATTATTATAATTATTATCTAATTTATAAGAGACAATAAATAAAATTAATGTGCTTAGAAATGTTGTATATAGAATCAATTTGATTGTTAATCTAAAAATCAGAAATGCATGATCATTTCTTTTAGGAAGATTTATAGCCATTTCAAATCTAGCAGTGGAAATTGCAGCAATTAGAGAAACAATACGAGTATAAAGACCAAGGTCAGCCATTTCATTTGCAGAATATAATCTAGAAATAAATGGAGATAATAGGTAAGAAAAAATCTGAGCTAAGAGTGTTCCTGTCATTAAAACAGAAACATTTTTAACAAAATTATTTTTTAAAAAATTAATATTGATAAATCTCATTTAAGATTCAGAATTTAAAGCAAAAAAGATAGATTAATAAATTTATATTCAATGTTTTATTAATTGAGCCCAATAAAAATCAATTAATAATCCATCTAATGATTTCAAAAGCTTCTGCATATCGAGTTCCGATTTGCACTCCTCTAGTTCGTGCCAATGAACGTATAAAATCTTCATCTGAATACGGTCTATGTGCCTGAGATTGATATGCCTTTAATGCATTTACTTTAGTTCTTATATTTTCTTCACTAAGATGGATAAAACTAGATGTTGTAAAAGAAAAGTTATTCCAAGGTAATTCGTAAGAAAGTATACTTGAAAATTTAAATGCTCTAAGTCCTTCCTCTGCAATTGTATGATGATCTTGATGAATATCGGTGATTGTAGGTATAAAAACCAAATCTGGGTTAATATCAGTTCTTAATTTTATTAAGTCATCTAAAATTTCTTGTCTATGATACCCAAATGTTCTAACATCATAATCAAAAAGAATTAAGTTTTCTGGTTTAATACCTAAAATACGTGTAGCTTCTTTTACCTCTGTAATTAAAATATCTGAGGGGAATTGTGGCAAAACAGATTGTTGACAGGCTGAAAATGCAGCATAATAAACATCATGTCCCTCCTGTATGAATTTTGCAATCGTTCCTCCGCAACCAAATTCTCCATCATCGGTATGTGGTGCTAGAACTAAAATTTTACTTCTTTTTACTAACATAATGAAAAAAGCCTCCTTTGAGGAGGCATGATTTTATTTAGCGTAGTTTACTGATCTTTTTTCTCGTATGACAGTCACCTTGACTTGACCAGGGTATGTCATTTCAGTTTGAATTCTTTGAGAAATTGAAAAAGAAAGTTCATCTGCTTTTAAGTCTGAAACTTTTTCACTTTCAACAAGTACTCTCAATTCTCTTCCTGCCTGTATAGCATATGCATTTGATACACCATCATATGATAATGCTAAATTTTCAAGCTCTTTAATCCGTTTTATATAAGATTCAACTATTTCTCTTCTTGCTCCTGGTCTAGCCCCCGAAATAGCATCACAAACTTGAACTATTGGTGCAATTAGAGTTGTCATTTCTATTTCATCATGATGGGCACCTATTGCATTACAAACATCTGGCTTTTCACCATATTTTTCAGCAAGCTTCATACCCAAAATTGCATGTGGTAATTCAGGTTCTTCATCTGGAACTTTTCCTATGTCATGAAGTAATCCTGCTCTTTTAGCTATTTTAACATTTAAACCTAACTCAGAAGCCATTATTGCACACATATTAGCTACTTCTCTAGAGTGTTGTAATAAATTTTGACCGTAAGACGAACGATACTTCATTCTTCCAACCATTCTCATTAATTCAGGATGCAAACCATGTATACCTAAATCGATACATGTTCTTCTACCTGTTTCTGCGATCTCTTCCTCTAATGATTTTTTAGTTTTAGCGACAACTTCTTCAATTCTAGCTGGATGTATACGGCCGTCAGAAACTAATTGATGTAAAGATAAACGAGCAATCTCTCTTCTTACAGGATCAAAACAAGAAAGAATAATCGCTTCTGGAGTATCATCTACTATGATTTCTACTCCGGTAGCTGCCTCTATAGCACGAATATTTCTACCTTCTCTACCAATAATTCTTCCTTTAACCTCGTCAGAATCTATGTTAAAAACAGAAACTGCATTTTCAACAGCTTGTTCAGTTGCTACTCTTTGAATGGTCTGAACTACAATTTTTTTAGCCTCTCTATTTGCATTCAATTTAGCTTCCTCAGTAACCTCCTTGATATGAGCCATAGCTTGTGTACGTGCTTCGTCGACTAAAGCTTCCATCATGTGATTTCTAGCCTCATCAACGGTCATACCACTAATTCTAGATAATTCTGCAACTCTTTTTTGCTGAATTTTATCTAACTCAACATGTTTTGCCTCAACTGAGGCAAGTTTATGTTCGTAATCAGATTGAACCTTCTCAAGTTCTTTTTCTTTTCGAGCTACTTCCTCCGTTTTTTGAGATAAGGTTTTCTCTTTCGCCTTAACCTTATCTTCATTTGATTGCATCTTACGTTCACGATCACGTATGACTTCTTCATGCTCCTCCTTTAATTTTAAAAAACGCTCTTTGGCTTGAAGAATCTTCTCTTTTTTAACAGATTCTCCTTCATGTTCGGCATCTGCAAGAATTTTTTCTGTGCGTTTTTTTAATAAAACATTTTGAATGATAAAGGCAACAACCCCTCCTATTACCAAACCAATGATACTACCTAATAATATCTCCATAACTCTCCTTTTAACTACTTATTTGTTTGTATTTAAAGAGAATTTAGATCTTTTAGAAGATTTTCAAGTTTATTTTCAACCTGTTCCAACTCTGAAGTTGAATTTTGAGTGGCAGAATTTTTTGTTGCTAGCTGAAGTGCAGTCATAGCAAGTAAGTCTTGCATATCTTTAACTGCATAATTCTCTTGCAACATTTTTATTGCTCTATTGATATCATCGGCTGCCTTTATAATTTTAGCGTCTTCTCCTTCGTTTACAGTCAAAGGATAGGTTCTTCCAGCAACAACTATTTTTAATGATAATTTACCCATTATTACTTCTTTAGAAGGCTAATACAATCATCTATTTCTTTTACTAATTCTTCAATTAGTATATCATGATTCGATGAAGGTACAATCGGTTGATTTAATTTATTTTTTAAATCTTCTATTTCTGAGTGTAAAGATAAAATCAATTCATCTTTAGATTTTAACGCATTTGATAAAACGTTCTTTTCTTGATTTACTGATTCTATTTTATTCAATAAAATACTATTATCGTTTTTTAAATTTCCAATTTCCTCTTTAGTAATTTGAAATTTTAATTGTATTTCTTGAATAATTTGCTCTATACGTTCAGACATCTAAACTAACTTTTTTACAAAAATAATATTTGTATCTCTATAAATCGTAAGAATAAAAGATTTTGTTAACAATTGAACAAAAAAGGCCATCTTTAGGATGGCCAAATATCTATGCTTGTGTAGTTGGTGTACCGAAATTTACTGGAGGTAATTGTTGATCTACATCATGAATTACTCCATTTTGTAGTTCATATTTTTGCACATTTTCCATTAATGCTTTTAATAATCTTTTTGCATTATGAGGTGTCATAATAACTCTTGACTTAACTTGAGCTTTGGGCATTCCTGGTAACATTTGGACAAAATCACATACGAATTCTGCATGTGAATGTGTAATTATTGCTAAATTAGAATAAACACCTCCGGCTATTTCTTCCGTTAATTCAATAGCAATTTGATTTTCATCTTGATTATTTTCCATATTTTTTTAATTAAAAAAGGGGGTATTTTCATACCCCCTTGTTATCATTTTTGAAGATTAATTTTCTTGTAATTCCTCAATCGCTTCTTTAGAAGAAACAACTACCTTTTGGAATTTACGACTACCTGTACCTGCAGGAATCAAATGTCCAACAATTACGTTTTCTTTTAATCCTAATAGGTGATCCTCTTTACCAGATATTGCAGCTTCATTCAATACTTTTGTTGTTTCTTGGAAGGAAGCAGCAGAAATAAAAGATTGTGTTTGCAAAGATGCTCTAGTAATACCTTGTAGTAAAGGAGTTGAAGTTGCAGGAATTGCCTCTCTAGCAACAACTAACTTTTGATCTGCTCTTTTCAATTGAGAATTAACATCTCTTAATTTTCTTGCAGATACAATTTGCCCAGCTCTTACTTCTGTAGAATCACCAGCATCTTCCACAACCATCATTCCGAATAATGCGTCGTTCTCTTCCATGAAATCTGCTTTATGTACAGACTGACCTTCTAAGAATCTAGTATCTCCACCATCTACAATTTCTACTTTCAACATCATTTGACGAACAATAACCTCAAAATGTTTATCGTTAATTTTCACCCCTTGTAATCGGTAAACCTCTTGGATTTCATTAACTATATACTCTTGAACTTTAGTAGGTCCTTCGATATTTAAGATATCATTAGGAGTAATCGCGCCATCTGACAATGGTTGTCCTGCTCTAATGAAATCATTTTCTTGAACCAAAATATGCTTAGAAAGCGGAACTAAATATCTTCTTTCTTCACCTGTTTTAGAAGTAACAATAATCTCTCTGTTACCACGTTTGATTTTTCCAAAAGTAGTAATACCATCGATTTCAGAAACTACCGCAGGATTTGAAGGATTACGAGCTTCGAATAACTCAGTTACTCGAGGTAAACCTCCTGTGATATCCCCTGTTTTTCCAGATACTCTAGGTATTTTAACCAAAGTAATACCAGCTTCAACTTTAGCGCCATCAGCTACAGAAATATGTGCATCTACAGGTAAACTGTATTCTCTTAATACTTCTTTCGTTTTAGGGTCAATAATATGAATTGCAGGGTTTTTCTTCTTATCTCTAGATTCGATAATTACAACTTCTGTAAATCCAGTTTGCTCATCGACTTCTTCTCTGTAAGTTACACCTTCGATAATATTGCTATATACAACTTTACCTGCAACTTCAGAAACAATCACCGCATTGTATGGATCCCATTTACAAACTACATCACCTTTTTTGATTTTAGTACCATGTTGAACTAAAATTTCTGAACCATAAGGTATGTTAGCTGTCATTAAAACAACTCCTGTGTTTTCATCTGAAATTTTCATCTCAGCTGAACGACCTACAACGATTCTCTTAACACCATCATTGGTTTTCAAATCGATAGTTCTTAGTTCTTCAATCTCTAATAAACCGGTAGATTTTGCTTTTAAATCAGAAATATCAGTAGTGTTCGAGGCAGTACCCCCAACGTGGAAAGTACGTAACGTCAACTGAGTACCTGGTTCACCGATTGATTGTGCAGCAATAACACCAACTGTATCTCCTTCTTGAGCAATTCTATGTGTTGCAAGGTTTACACCATAACACTTAGAACAAACTCCACGTCTCATTTCACACGTTAGAACTGAACGAATCTCAACTTCTTCTATTCCAGCATGAGTAATTTTATCTCCTACTGCTTCTGAGATTAATTCACCAGAACGAACAATTAATTCATTAGATTCTGGATGGAAAATGTCATGAACAGATGTTCTACCAACTATACGATCAGAAAGTGGTTCAACGATTTCATCATTTTTCTTAAGAGCTGTAGCAACTAAACCTCTTAAAGTACCACAATCTTCAGCGTTTATAATAACATCTTGAGAAACATCAACTAAACGTCTTGTCAAATAACCAGCATCCGCTGTTTTTAAAGCTGTATCCGCTAAACCTTTACGAGCACCGTGAGTAGAGATAAAATACTCAAGGATTGATAAACCTTCTTTAAAGTTAGAAAGAATTGGATTTTCAATAATTTCTTGAGAAGAAGCTCCTGATTTTTGAGGTTTAGCCATCAAACCACGCATACCTGATAACTGACGAATCTGTTCTCTTGATCCACGAGCACCAGAATCAAACATCATATAAATAGAGTTGAAACCTTGGTTATCGTTTTTCAATTGCTCCATTAACGTTTCAGTTAATTTAGAGTTTGTATGTGTCCAGATATCAATAATTTGGTTATATCTTTCGTTGTTTGTGATAAGACCCATATTATAGTTGTTCATAACCTCTATAACTTCTTGTTCAGCCTTATTCACTAATTCTACTTTTTCTGAAGGAATAATAATGTCATCTAAATTGAAAGATAATCCTCCTCTAAATGCCATTTGGTAACCTAACTCTTTAATATCATCCAAGAATTGAGCTGTACGAGCTGTACCAGAAACTTTTAATACATTTCCAATAATATCTCTCAAAGCCTTTTTAGTAAGTACAGAGTTGACATACCCTACTTCTCTAGGAACTTGCTCATTGAATAATACTCGACCACATGTAGTATCAATCATTTTCAAAACAGGAACACCGTTCTCGTCTAAATCATATGATTTCACTTTGATTTGTGCATGTAATTCTAGTTTTCCTTCGTTGTATGCAATAATAACTTCCTCAGGAGAATAAAAAATACCACCTTCACCTTTCACTATACGTTCAGCTGTAGAAACTCTAGCTTTAGTAATATAATATAAACCAAGCACCATATCTTGTGATGGTACAGCAATCGGAGCACCATTCGCAGGGTTCAAAATATTGTGTGAAGCCAACATTAATAATTGAGCTTCTAATATCGCAGCATTTCCAAGAGGTAAATGCACAGCCATCTGGTCACCATCGAAATCGGCGTTAAACGCGGTTGTTACCAACGGGTGTAAACGAATCGCTTTACCTTCTATTAATTTAGGTTGGAATGCTTGTATACCAAGTCTGTGTAGTGTAGGTGCACGGTTTAATAAAACTGGGTGACCTTTCAATATGTTTTCAAGAATATCCCAAACGATAGGATCCTTTTTGTCAACAATTTTCTTAGCTGATTTTACTGTTTTAACAACACCTCTTTCAATCATTTTGCGAATGATAAAAGGCTTGTATAGCTCAGCTGCCATATCTTTAGGTAAACCACATTCATGTAACTTCAAATCTGGTCCTACGACAATTACTGAACGAGCAGAATAATCAACACGTTTCCCTAATAAGTTTTGACGGAAACGACCTTGCTTACCTTTCAATGAATCAGATAAAGATTTTAAAGGTCTGTTTGATTCCGTTTTAACTGCACTAGCTTTTCTTGAGTTGTCGAATAGTGAATCAACAGACTCTTGTAACATACGTTTTTCATTACGTAAGATTACTTCAGGAGCCTTAATTTCAATCAGTCTTTTCAAACGATTGTTTCTGATGATAACTCTTCTATATAAATCATTTAAATCAGAAGTAGCAAAACGACCTCCATCTAATGGAACTAATGGGCGTAATTCAGGTGGAATAACTGGAACAACTTTAATCACCATCCACTCAGGTCTATTCTCAATTCTAGTTTGAGACTCACGCATAGCTTCCACAACTTGAAGTCTTTTTAATGCTTCATTTTTACGTTGAACAGAAGTTTCGTTATTTGCTTGGTGTCTTAAATCAGCTGATAAATTTTCAAGATTTAAACCTTTTAATAAATCATGTAATGCTTCAGCACCCATTTTAGCTACAAACTTGTTAGGGTCATTATCATCCAACAAATGATTATCTCTTGAAACAGTTTCTGAATCTAAAATATCTAAATACTCTTCTTCAGTTAAAAAATCCATAGTTTTAATAGCGCCACCATCTAAATGTGTAGCTGTACCAGGATTGATAACAACATATCTTTCGTAATAGATAATTTGATCTAATTTTTTAGTAGGTAAACCTAGTAAATAACCTATTTTATTAGGTAAAGATCTAAAATACCAAATGTGAGCAACTGGAACAACTAATGAAATATGTCCCATTCTCTCTCTTCGAACTTTTTTCTCAGTTACTTCAACACCACAACGGTCACAAACGATTCCTTTATAACGAATTCTTTTGTATTTACCACAATGACACTCATAATCTTTTACAGGTCCAAAAATTCTTTCACAAAACAAACCATCTCTTTCAGGTTTGTAAGTTCTATAATTTATTGTTTCTGGTTTTAATACTTCACCACTTGACTGCTCCAGAATTACTTCTGGAGAGGCAAGAGATATAGTGATTTTATTAAAACTACTTTGTTTTTTTGGAGTTTCTTTTCTAAAAGCCATCTATTTGCTTATTTTCTAATTTGACAACTTGATAATTAATCCATTGAAATGTTAAGACCTAACCCACGTAATTCGTGAAGTAATACATTAAATGATTCAGGAATTCCAGGTTCAGGAATATTATCACCCTTAACGATTGCTTCATAAGCCTTAGCTCTACCCATTACATCATCAGATTTAACTGTCAAGATTTCTTGCAATATGTTAGCTGCACCAAATGCCTCTAAAGCCCAAACTTCCATCTCTCCAAATCTCTGACCACCAAACTGTGCTTTACCTCCAAGTGGTTGTTGCGTAATCAATGAGTAAGGTCCGATAGATCGAGCATGCATTTTATCATCAACCATGTGTGATAATTTCAACATATATATTACCCCAACAGTAGCTGGTTGGTGGAAACGATCACCTGTTCCTCCATCATATAAATATGTTTTACCAGATCTAGGTACACCTGCTTTATCAGTCCAATCATTGATTTCATCTGGCGTAGCACCATCAAAAATTGGAGTAGCAAACTTAACACCTAATTTTTCACCTGCCCAACCAAGAACAGTTTCATAAATCTGACCTAAGTTCATACGTGATGGTACCCCAAGCGGATTTAATACAATATCAACCGGTGTTCCATCTTCCAAGAATGGCATATCTTCAGCACGCACGATATTTGCAACAATACCTTTATTTCCGTGACGACCAGCCATCTTATCTCCAACTTTCAACTTACGTTTTTTAGCAACATAAACTTTAGCCATTTTCACAATACCAGCTGGCAATTCATCTCCTACTGAAATGTGAAACTTCTTACGTTTGTATGTTCCTAGCAAATCATTAGCTTTAATAGTAAAGTTATGTAAAACTCTACCCACTAAAGTATTGATTTCAGAGTCAGCTGTCCAATTAGCAGGATTTATAATTGTATAATCGATAGATAATAATGCTTTTTGAGAGAATTTACTACCCTTCTTAATGATTTCCTCTCTAAAGTTGTTATAAACTCCATTCGACTTATGTTCACCAAGAATTAGTAACAATTTCTCAACTAACTTTTCTTTTAAAGCAGCAAAGTCTTTATCATAATCAGTATCTAAAGCCTCTAAAATTGGTTTATCTTGAGCTTTAGACTTTCTATCTTTTATAGATCTAGAGAATAGTTTTTTATCAATTACAACACCTCTTAATGATGGACCAGCTTTCAATGATGCATCTTTAACATCGCCTGCTTTATCTCCAAAAATTGCACGTAATAATTTTTCTTCAGGAGATGGATCTGTTTCACCTTTAGGGGTGATTTTTCCAATCAAGATATCCCCCTCTTTAATTTCTGCTCCGATACGAATTAAACCATTCTCATCTAGATCTTTAGTAGCTTCTTCACTTACGTTTGGAATATCAGAAGTTAATTCCTCCATTCCACGCTTTGTATCACGAACTTCTAATAAATACTCATCTATGTGAATCGATGTAAAAATATCATCACGTACCACTTTCTCAGAAATTACTATCGCATCCTCGAAATTATATCCTTTCCAAGGCATGAAAGCAACTTTCAAGTTTTGTCCTAAAGCTAATTCCCCTAATTGAGTAGCATAACCCTCACACAAAACTTGACCTTTTTCAACTCTATCACCTTTTTTAACAATAGGTTTTAAGTTGATTGTAGTACTTTGGTTTGTTTTGCGGAATTTAGTTAAAGGATAATGTTTAACCTCACTATCAAAACTTACTAATTTATCATCAGCGTTCCAATCATAACGAATTACAATCTCATTTGCATCAACATACTCAACAACACCAGAACCTTCCGCATTAATTAGTACACGTGAGTCTTTAGCTACTAAACGCTCGATTCCTGTACCAACAATTGGAGAGTTAGGCTTCAATAAAGGAACAGCCTGACGTTGCATGTTTGAACCCATCAAGGCACGGTTAGCATCATCATGCTCTAAGAATGGAATCGAAGAAGCAGCAATTGATGCAATTTGGTTAGCACCAACGTCCATTAGTTGCAAATCATTTGGAGATACAACTGGAAAATCACCTTCATACCTAGCTTTTACAGCATCAGTTAAGAAATTTCCTTTTTCATCTAATCCTGCATTCGCTTGAGCAATCATTTTTGCATCCTCTTCCTCTGCAGTTAAGTATAATGGTTCTTTTTCAACAACGACTTTACCATTGACAACAGGTCTATATGGCGTTTCAATAAAACCTAATTTGTTCACTTTTGCATAAACGCAAAGAGATGAAATCAAACCAATATTTGGTCCTTCTGGAGTTTCGATTGTACACAAACGACCGTAGTGAGTATAGTGAACATCTCGAACCTCAAAACCTGCTCTTTCTCTAGATAAACCACCAGGTCCTAATGCAGATAATCTTCTTTTATGTGTAACCTCAGACAATGGATTAGTTTGATCCATAAACTGAGATAATTGATTTGTACCAAAGAATGAATTAATAACCGAAGATAAAGTCTTAGCGTTAATCAAATCGATTGGAGTAAAGACTTCATTATCTCTTACATTCATTCTCTCACGAATTGTTCTAGCCATACGAGCTAAACCAACGCCAAATTGAGCATATAATTGCTCACCTACAGTACGAACTCTTCTATTAGATAAGTGGTCAATATCATCAACATCAGCTTTTGAATTAATCAACTCAATTAAATACTTGATGATAGAAATAATATCATGTTTAGTTAAAACTCTTGATTCCTCAGTTTCATCTAATTGAAGTTTTTTGTTCAATCTAAAACGACCAACCTCACCTAAATCATATCTAGTATCAGAGAAGAAAAGTTTTTCAAATACACCTTTAGCAGTTTCATAATCTGGTGGTTCAGCATTACGTAACTGTCTGTAAATATGTTCAACAGCTTCTTTTTCAGAATTCGATGTATCTTTTTGTAAAGTATTATAGATAATCGTAAAATCTGCTGTGTTTACATCTTCTTTATGTAAAATGATCGTTTTAACACCAGATTCTAAAATTAAATCAATATGATCTTCTTCAATAATAGTTTCACGGTCTAATAAAACCTCATTTCTTTCGATAGAAACAACTTCTCCTGTATCCTCATCTACGAAATCCTCAATCCAAGATTTTAATACACGAGCAGCAAGTTTTCTACCAGTTGCTTTTTTTATTGTTGATTTAGAAACTTTAAATTCATCAGCTAAACCAAAGATTTCTAAAATATCTTTATCAGTTTCATAACCAATTGCTCTGAATAATGTAGTAACAGGCAATTTCTTTTTACGATCGATGTAAGCGTACATAACATTATTGATGTCAGTAGCAAACTCAATCCATGATCCTTTAAAAGGAATTACACGAGCAGAATACAATTTTGTACCATTAGCGTGTCTACTTTGACCAAAGAATACACCTGGAGAACGATGTAACTGGGACACAATTACGCGTTCAGCACCGTTAACAACAAATGATCCTTTTGGAGTCATGTAAGGAATAGTCCCTAAATAAACATCTTGAACTATTGTTTCAAAATCTTCATGTTCTGGGTCTGTACAATACAATTTAAGTTTAGCCTTAAGTGGTACACTGTAGGTCAAACCTCTATCGATACATTCCTCAATGGTGTATCTTGGTGGATCGATAAAATAATCCAAAAACTCCAATACGAATTGATTTCTTGTATCAGTAATTGGGAAGTTTTCAGAAAAAACTTTAAATAGTCCTTCGCTATTTCTGTTTTCAGGAGTAGTTTCTAATTGAAAAAACTCTTGGAAGGATTTAAGCTGTATATCCAAAAAGTCAGGATATTCAACTGGGTTTTTGCTAGATGCAAAATTGATTCTTGTCGATATATTGTTTGATGTTGCCAAGGCTAAAAGAATTAATTGTAATTGAACTTTTATGCGCTTTAATATAAAATAGGAATAGGCACAAGCTTTTCAG
>CANGZT010000045.1 GCA_947458955.1 Flavobacteriia bacterium
TCAAATGGGTATACCTGTGTCTACAACACATACCATCACAGGTTCTATCATTGGGGTAGGGGCAACGAAACGTTTAAGTGCTGTTCGTTGGGGTGTAACGATCAACTTACTTTGGGCATGGATTCTAACGATTCCAGTGAGTGCACTTTTCGCAGCAGGATTCTATTACTTAATCTGTTTATTCAAATAAGATTGATTTTAAAATAAAAAAAGGCTTCCAAGTGGAAGCCTTTTTTGGCTTTAAGACTTTTGTCCTTCATCTAAGGTCTATCGTCTTATGTCTTTCAGTCTTATGTCTTTCAGTCTTATGTCTTTCAGTCTTATGTCTTTTATCTTTTATCTTTAAGTCTTTTGTCCTTTATCAAAGGTCTAACGTCTTTTGTCTTTCAGTCTTTTGTCTAATGTCTAACTCCTACTTCCATTTAAATGTATTTAACATTCTATCTAAGTCCTTTTTGATATAATCCAAACTGGGTTTAATCGAATCGTAATTTGGACGCGCATTCATATAAACAACTCCACTTATAAAACGAGATACGGAGTCAGTAAGATAGAATTGAAAAGGGGAGGCAACGTCACCTTTTAATTCAAATAAAGTACCATAAACTTTATCTTTCGGACGAATAATTTGCCTGTCTTGAATGTCTGTTGCTTTGATTTTATGTTCATCTACTTTGTCAATAGCATAATTTATATAGTCTTTCAATGGTTTTTCCATGATAATATCAGAAAAATGGAGTGTTCCATTTAATTTTCCAAATAAAATATCTTTGTGGCAAGTTAATGTTTTCCCTTCGTACACATCCCGAACCTGATACAAGGTAGAAATATCAAATTCATAAGGACAAGATTCATTGTATTTTTTATATGAATGAGCAGGTAACTCTATGTTTAAAAATGTAGGAGGTTTAGGGATGGGTATTTCGTCTGAACCACAAGCGGTTAGAAATAAAGTGCCAGTTAATATAGTTTTGAATTTAGAAATCATTATAATTCTGTATTTAAGGTAGTATCTATCTCTTCTTGGATTAGTACACGGATTGATTTTATTCGTTTTTTATCAGAAGCTTCAACAATTAATTTACAATTTTCTACTTGTATACTTTCTCGATTCATTAAGATTCTTCCGGCCTGTTCTACAATAAATCCGCCTAATGTATCTGCTTCACCTTTATTGTTTTCAAATTCTTTCCCGTCAAGTTTGGTTACCTTGTAAAAGTCAACTAATGCCGTTTTTCCTTCGAAAACATATTCGTTGTCATTTATTTTTGTAAATCTAATTTCTTGTTCATCAAACTCATCAGTAATGTCACCAACAATTTCTTCTAAAATATCTTCTAAAGTTGCTAGACCACTTGTTCCACCATATTCATCAACAACGATAGCCATGTGCATTTTTTTTGATTGAAAATCATTCAGTAAATCGTCTAGTTTTTTATTTTCAGGAACATAGAAGGGTTTTCTTATGAAGCTTTGCCAATGAAAAGATTCACTTTCATCTAAGTATGGCAATAAGTCTTTGATATTTAAAATTCCTTCTACTTTATCTAATGTACCTTCAAATACGGGAACTCTTGAATATCCCATTTCATTAATATGCTCAAGTACTTCATTGAATGTTAATGTATTTGAAATAGCAGAGATTTCTGTTCTAGGTCGCATAATTTGTTTGACATCTGTAATTCCAAATTTGACTATTCCTTCTAGAATCTTATGGTCTTCTTCAGAGGTTGTTTCTTCTTTGGTTAATGCTAATATTTGCTCCAACTCATCACTTGAAACTTTAACATCTTTCTTTGCAGCATAACGATGAATAATTTTTGTTCCATTCACTAAAAATTTTCTTAACCAGGAAACAGGAGGCATATTTGAGATGAAAGTTAAGGGTTGAGCCATCATTTTTACAATGGGAACACCTTGTTTGGTCGCATACACTTTTGGTATTACCTCACCAATCAATAAGATGATAGCAGTAATTAAAAATACATCAATGATAAACCTCATTAAAGATTCACCCTCTTCAGCTGGGAAGATAATATTTAACAAGGAACTTGTAATAATCACAATGGCTACATTTACGAAGTTACTTGTAATTAAGATAGTTGCTAATAAATCTTGAGGTTTGTTTAATAACTCAAGAGCTCTTTTAGCATTTTTATTTTCCTCGTTTTTAAGTTTTTCTTTGTCGCTTGGTTCAAGTGCAAAAAAGGCTACTTCTGAAGCAGCAATTAAACTGGAGCAAGTCAGCAAGACGAGAATAGTAATAGAACTAAAAACAATTCCAGAAGTTCCGGAAGTACTTTGAGTTAAAATTAGAGCATGAATTAAATTAATCGTCATATTAAGCATTAAAATGGAAGTTCATCTAGGTCAGTCGCATTAAATTCCTGCAATGGTTTTGGAGTAGGTTGAGGCGTTTCTGGATAATTTTGGTTAAGTTGATTGTCTATTTTGAAATGTTCGTTTTTTGGTAAAATTAAAAACTCATTTGCAAAAATTTCAGCATTACTGTGGAAAGTACCATCTTTTGCAGTCCATTTACGGTGTTTCAATTTACCTTCAACATAAATCCATTGGTTTTCAAGTATGTTTTGTTGAGCTATTTTTGCTGTATCTCCCCAAAAAACAACGGTGTGCCAGTCGTTTAGTTCTTTTTTCTGACCTGTTTTTTTATCGGTAAAATAATCGATAGTGACCAAAGTGATTTTACAAACAGAACCTGATTCAAATAATTGCAATTCTGGTTTTTTGGTTACTTTGCCAATTAATGAAACTTTATTTAATGAACTTAACATCTATTTTTAAAATCAATTCTAACAAAGATACAAAATCAAAATTTACTTTAGATTGTTAATCGTTGTTGTTTCGACTTAAGTTTTTCCTCAAGATAGCGATCTATAACCCTTGGTATAGGATAATCGTTAAAAGATGATAATTTTATTAATTGCCAATTTTCATTAAAGTTTTCCGGTAAGTCATTAAATTCCCAAAAAGTACAATAAATATGTTGATGCGATAAAATGTGTTTTTTCTGAACATAGTACTCTGAAGGTTGAATAGAAAAATTATTTTCAAGAAAAATTTTCATTTCCTCAATGCTTTGTTCAGTTACAAATTCAATTTTGGGAAATTCATATAAATGTTGCCATATGTCTTTGTCAGTTCTTTTTTGTATAACAACTTCTTTACCATTATTAAAATGAAAATAATGAAAATAACGATTGCGAATTTTCGTTTTTCCTTTTTTTACAGGACGAATAGAAATAGTATTGTTTTTGAGAGCTAGACATTCAAGCTGAAAAACACATTCTCCGCAATTGGGGGAGTTTGGCGTACATTGTAAAGCACCAAATTCCATGATTGCTTGGTTATGGATAGCAGGATTATCTTGGTTAAGCAGATCTTGTGCAATCTGACTAAACATTTTTTGTCCTTCATTGCTGTTTATTGGTAATTCTATATCAAAAATGCGACTTAATACTCTGTAAACGTTTCCATCAACTACTGCGTGAGGTAAATTAAACGCAAAGGAAGCTATGGCAGCAGCAGTGTATGAACCTACACCTTTTAGGTTTAGGATAGTATTATACTCGGAGGGAAATACACCATTATATTCAGTTTGCACAAATTTTGCTGCTGTGTGTAAATTCCTTGCTCTACTATAATATCCCAAACCCTGCCAATCGTTCAATACTGATTGTTCGTCTGCATTTGCTAAGTCAGAAATGGTAGGGTAGTGGTCTATAAATTTTAAATAGTAGTCCATACCTTGAGCTACTCGGGTTTGTTGAAGTATGATTTCAGATAACCAAATGAAATATGGGTTAGTTGTCTGTCTCCATGGAAGTTCTCTTTTGTTTAGTCTATACCAATCGGTTATTTGTCGGCTAAAATTCATTATTCGTATATTTTTTTATTAAAAAAACTTTAAAATCAAATATATATCAAAAAAACGTATAAATTTGCTATTGAAAATCAAAATATTATAAACTATGACTAAAGCAGATATCATTGCGCAAATCGCTGATGAAACAGGATTAGAAAGATTAGAAGTGCAAAAAACAGTTGAAGCTTTCATGACTGTTGTTAAAAAGAACATGGCTGATGGAAACGATGTTTTCTTAAGAGGTTTTGGTAGCTTTATCGTTAAGAAAAGAGCTGAAAAAACTGGTAGACTTATCAAAGCTCAAAAATCTATCATCATTCCTGCACACAATATCCCAGCTTTCAAACCTGCTAAAGTATTCTTAGAGGAGGTTAGAAATAAAGTTGTGGTAAAATAATTTTTCTTTTTACTCAATTTAGAGTATTTTATAAAGTAAAAATTTTATCTTTGCACTCCTGTTTGTAGCAGGAGTGTTTTTTTTAAACACATTTTTGAACTGATTGTTTAATAAATAATATATAAAGTTATGCCAAGCGGAAAAAAAAGAAAAAGACATAAGATGGCTACGCACAAGCGTAAGAAAAGACTTAGAAAAAACCGTCATAAGAAGAAAAAATAATTTTTTTCTTTTATAATTCGTTGAATAACTTAGTAATATCATTGCTAAGTTATTCTTTTTTTAATCTTAAATATAAGCTTTCGTGAGTTTAGAATTAGTAGTCGATTCTCGTCAAGATGGGATCTGGCTTGCGTTGTTGCGTGATGGAAAGCTTATTGAATTGCACCAAGAACAAGGAAACACAGAATTTGCCGTTGGAGATATATACCTAGGTAAAGTTCGAAAAACCGTACCTAGTTTAAATGCTGCATTTGTGGATGTAGGGTATGAAAAAGATGCCTTTTTACATTATCTAGACTTAGGACCACAATTCAATTCGCTAAATAAATTCACAAAAGACACGTTACACGGCAAGCAGAGTGTGGCTGACCTTCAGTATTTTAAACTTGAAGGAGAAATACCCAAAGAAGGGCAGATGGAAGAAGCAGTTTCTTCTACTCAGCCTATTTTGGTTCAAGTTGCCAAAGAACCAATATCAACAAAAGGACCGCGTTTGAGTGCTGAAATTACACTCGCTGGTCGTTTTATCGTTTTAGTGCCTTTCTCAGACAAAATTTCAATTTCTCAAAAAATTAGATCTAATGAAGAAAGAGATAGGCTTAAAAAAATCCTATCGGATATTAAACCAAAAAATTTCGGAGTAATTATCCGTACTGTTGCTGAAAATCAATCGTTGGAGCATATTCACCAAGACTTAAATAACCTTATGTCTAAGTGGAAATTAATGTTTACTAATCTTAAATCAGCAACACCGCCAAAAAAAGTATTGGGTGAAATTGATAAAACAGCTTCAATTTTACGTGACTTATTGAATAGTGATTTTACAAATATTCATGTAAACAACGAACAATTAGCGGAGGAAATTAAAGGTTATGTTAGTGATATAGCTCCTGAACGCCAAAAAATAGTGAAATTTTACGATGGTAAAATTGATGTTTTTGAACGTTTTGGTATTTCCAAACAGATAAAAACTCTTTTTGGTAAAAAAGTTCCAATGCCTTCAGGGGGATATTTGATTATTGAACATACAGAAGCTATGCACGTAATAGACGTGAATAGTGGTAACCGTAAAGGGGCTGATGGTCAAGAGTCAAATGCGTTAGCTACTAATCTAGAAGCAGCTGAAGAAATTGCAAGGGTATTACAATTACGTGACATGGGAGGAATTGTGTGTGTCGATTTTATCGATATGCATGATAAAGAGAACAATAAAATCCTTTTCGAAAAGTTAAAGGAGTTTATGAAAAACGATCGTGCTAAGCACAATGTTATTCCACCATCTAAATTCGGTGTTGTAGAAATCACACGTCAGCGTGTACGTCCGGAAACGGAGATCAAAACAAATGAGACTTGCCCAACATGTAATGGTACTGGAGAGGTACAGGCAACGATTTTGTTTGCAGAAGAAATTGAAAACAATCTAAACTATTTAGTTTTAGATCGTAAAGAACCTAAAGTGGCCCTTTTGGTTCACCCATATTTAGAGTCTCATTTCAAAAGAGGGTTAATCTCTCGCCAAGTGAAATGGTTCTTTAAATTTAAAAAATGGATTCCAGTGCGTGGAGTCGTTGCCAACCAACTGTTGGAATATACATTTGTTAACGATAAAAACGAAACGATTGCACTGTAGACATGGAATTGTCCAGTCCTAGTTACTCCTTCGAACAGGCACTTGTCAAAATGGAAGCGTGGTGCGCATACCAAGACAGGTGCCTCTTTGAAGTTCAAAATAAACTTCAATCTTGGAAAATAGAATTCTCTAACCAAGAAAAAATAATTGAAAAACTCATTTTAAACCGCTTTTTAGACGAGAAACGCTTCGTCGAGTCCTTCATTTCGGGAAAGGTCAGAATCAAGCGTTGGGGACGAATTAAAATCAAACACCACCTCTTCCAAAAACGAGTTGAGAAAAAATTAATTGAACAAGGATTAAAAAACATCGATCAAGAAATTTATTGGGAGAACCTCTTAGCTCTTGCAACCCGAAAATCCTCCGAAATCAAACCATCAGAAGATCCTTGGAAAGCCAAACAAAAAATGATGACTTACCTAGCTTCTAAAGGTTACGAACAAGATTTGATTTTCGAAGCGGTGAAAGAAATTAGGGGATAATAAAACGAATAGTCTATTTTATCCAATTTTTAGAAGGATTGAGTTTTGTGTGTACCACTGCATGAATATAAACAGATTCTTTTTCAATAGTATAATGAATCATAAAAGGGTACTTTTTCAGTGGTAAACAATGTACCTCATCATATCGAATTTGAAAAAAAGGATTTTTACTAATGCTTAATATATAGGTGTTTAAATATTTTTCAAATTTTTCGCCAAGTCCATTTGATTGATCATTGTAATAGTCAATGGCAGATTGAATATCATCAATCGCTCTAGGGTCAAGAAACAGATTGAATTTCATCTATTATTTTACGGTAAGTTTTTTTCGAGCTTCAGTCCAACTTACATATTCCTCTTTGTTTGCAGTTTTGATTCTATTTCTAACCAATTCTTTGTGCTCATTAGAAATTTCATCTTCTGAAATATTGTATTCATATCCAAGACTTTGGATTAATTCCATAAAAAAAGAAACTTTAGCTTCTGGAATTTTTAATGTTATTTCAGTCATAAGTAACAAAATTAGTTTACTAACAAATATAAATTAATTCTTTTTCCTTTCAAAATCTAATATTGAATAGATTTATCCATCGAAAGTCAAACAAAAAAACAATGAATCATCACTATCAAAAGGTTACGAACAAGATTTGACTTTCGAAGCGGTGAAAGAGGTAATTGAAAATTAAATATTATTCAATTACAACGACTTCAATGTTATGATTTTTTGCAAATTCTAGTAAGATTTTATCATTCTTACCACAAATAGCAACTGTTTTTATACTTTTTGGATTGAATTTTTCAACTAATAATTTACTGAAATACGCCTGTCCAAGCAAACTCATACTAAGTCTATTTGATTTAGTTTGAATTATTATTATGTCTTTATTTTCTAAATCGTAAGTTTTTTGATTGTGTATTTCATTTTTCTCATTTAATACTATAACTCCATCTATTAATCTTTTACCTTGATTATTATCACCTTTTACTGCGATAAATTCTTCGATGAGTAAACCACCAATATTTTCCCAATAAGCTCTAGTTCTCCATGTCTCGTGTTTACTCATATATTTAGAATTAAAGACTTAAATAATCTATTTAATTGAGATGATAATAAATAAAACTATAAATAGCGAAAGCGTAACCAAAAATCCTTAGTCCATTAGGAAATGTAGACTGGGTCCTCACAACAAAAAGTAAGCGTAAAAAATTATACTGTTTGAGGAGGAACGACGAGTTTATAATTTTTAGCGTCGTTTGTTTGTGGGTAGTCGAATTTCCGAGGACTAGACCTTTTTGTTACTCCGCACCCTGAGGATCTCGAAGGGTGGGGCGATGCCAAAAAGTAAGTTCTACACCCTCTCTAAAATCGTCGCATATCCTTGTCCAACTCCAATACACATGGTTGCTAAGGCATATCTTTTATTGCTGCGAATTAATTCATTAGCTGCAGCCATTATAATTCTTGCACCTGACATACCGAGTGGATGACCCAATGCAATTGCACCACCATTTGGATTGATTCTTGGATCGTTATCTGCTAATCCTAAAGCACGAGTACAAGCGAGTACCTGAGCGGCGAAAGCTTCGTTTAACTCCAATACATCCATTTGATCTAAAGTCAAGCCTGTGCGTTGAAGTAGTTTTTGTGTTGCTGCGACAGGACCTATTCCCATGATTCTCGGTTCCACTCCAGCAACCGCACCTCCGACAATACGAACTTTAGGAGTTAAATTATGTTTTTTGATTCCTTCTTCTGAAGCTAACAATAAGGCAGCAGCACCATCATTTAGGCCAGAGGCATTTCCAGCTGTAACTGAACCATCTTTAGCGAATGCAGGACGTAATTTCCCTAAACCATCAAAGGTAGTTTCAGGTCGAATAAATTCATCTTGATCAAATAGAATTGGATCTTTTCTTTTTTGAGGAATAGATACAGGTATAATTTCTTGACCTAAAATTCCGTTTTTTTGAGCATTCGTCGCTTTTTGTTGTGACCATGCTGCGAATTGATCTTGATCCTCTCTTGAAATACCATATTTAGTAGCCAAATTTTCAGCAGTCATTCCCATGCTATCAACTCCATATAATTCTTCCATTCTTGGATTGATGAATCTCCAACCAAATGAAGAATCAAACATTTGAGCATCTCTACCGAATGCAGATGAAGTCTTAGAAATTACCCAAGGTCCTCTAGTCATATGCTCAACTCCACCTGAAATGTATAAATCTCCGGCATGATCTTTGATTGCTCGAGCAGCATTAATTGTAGCTGCCATTCCTGATGCACACAATCTATTAACTGTTTCTCCGCCTGCTTCGAGTGGTATACCTGCTAGTAATGAAGCCATTCTAGCAACGTTTCTATTATCTTCTCCAGCTTGATTCGCGCAACCGAAAATTACATCTTCGATTTGTGTTAAATCTAAACTTGGAAATTTGTCTATCAATCCTTTCATTGCAATCGCTGCTAAATCATCTGCACGAACGCCTGCTAAAGTCCCTCCAAAATTTCCAATTGCAGTTCTAACTCCATCAACTAAGTATACCTCTTTTGACATATTTCTAAAATTTACATCAAAAATAAGAATCAATGTCTGTTTATCAAATTACTTGAAGGTTTTCAATAAGGTGTTGATAAATAATTATAGGCTAAACTCTTAAAAATTGGTATTTTTCCGAACTAATCTTGATTTATTGTGAAGAAAAAAGTAGTTCGAATGTTAATTTGCTCGGTTTTTTTATCGAGTTCGATATTAGCACAAACGGAGGACCTTTCTCCGAAAGAAAAAGCATTCAGAGATTCGATTGCACTAGTGAATGAAGCCTCGAAAGCAAATGCTGCCGGAAAAGAAGCGTATAATTTAGGTATTGGTTTGTTCTCAAATAAAGAATTTGATAAAGCAATTTTTGAGTTTGACAAAGCAATTTCAGCAGATCCTTCTTTTTTAGCTGCGTATTATAACAAAGCAATCGCTGAGATAGAACTTGAAAAATATTCGAATGCGACTCAAACGTTGGATAAGTTGGTTGCTATAGATAGTAATTATACAAGAGCATATTTTCAAAGAGCAAAAGCATATCAGGGAATAAATGATTATGCTGCCGCTGAAAAAAACTTTGAAAAAGCGATTTTACTTGATCCTACAAATGTGAAAGTGTATAACAATTATGGTGTTTTGCGTTTTATGCAAAAAGATTATAAAGATGCAATTGTAAAGTTTTCAAAATGTATACAACTTGATCCAACATCTCCATATAACTATAATGATAGAGGAAGTTGTTATCGTTTGTTAGGAGATTATGTAAAAGCCTTAACTGATTACGAAGAGGCCGTAAAAAAGAATCCTAATCTTGCGTTTGTGCTTAATAATTTGGGTACAACCAAAAAGAAAATGAAAGACCTTCAGGGAGCTCTCGTATATTTTAATAAAACAATCGTCGCTGACCCCAAATTTTATATGGCATATGCAAACAGAGGTGTTACTCTTTTAGCGTTAAACAAAAAAGAAGATGCTGAGAAGGATTTTAATACTGCCATTCAGTTAAATGATAAATACTCTCCTGCTTATTCCAATTTATCAGCAATTTATTTTCAAAAAAAGGAATATCAAAAAGCTTCAGATTTTGCTGAAAAGGCAATTAATTTAGATCCAAATTATGGTTCCGCTTATTTAAACCGAGGAATTGCACGAGAGATGTTGCGTGATATGATCGGTGCTTGTGATGATTGGAACAAAGCAAAAGAATTAGGGGTAGAGCTTGGTAAGAACTATTTTTCAACAAACTGTAATAATTAATTGATAAAAAATGAGAAATACGATTCTAATATTTTTAACGATATTTTCTGTATTTATTTGTTCATACGGACAGAATATTGAGTTTAAATCTTCAAATTTTAAAGGAGATAAAGAAGGATTTAAAAAAGCGGAGGCATCGATTGAGTATGCTGATATTTATTTTAATAAAGGAAATGAATTAGCATTTTCAATCAAGGATATTGGTGATAATTTTAAAATAGCTTTAAATAATTACTTGAAAGCGCAAAAATTCAATCCCTCAAATGCTTTGTTAAATTATAAAATTGGGGTTTGTTTGATCAACTCTACTAGTCCAACTAAGTCATTTGAGTATTTCAAAAAAGCAAAAGAGCTAGATGCTAATTGTGACCCAATGTTACCTTATTATCTAGCGTGGATTACTCAATTGGAAGGTAAATTTGATGAGGCTGCAAAGATGTATATGGCATTTGAAACTTCTTATAAAAAAGCAGAAGAAATAAAGATTTTTACAGATCAAAGAAAAAGAGAATGTGAAAATGGTAAAAAAATTATGGCCGCTCCATTAAGAGTTTGGGTTGATAACATGGATCAGTTAAATACGGAAGCGGATGAATTGTCTCCAGCTGTTTCTGTTGATGGAAGTGAGATGGTTTTTTCTTCGGACAGAAAAAATGAAAATGGAATGGACTCATTAGGCAATTATGATTTTGAAATATATACAACAACAATAGATCATGGTAAATGGTTAGATCCAAGTCGAATTCTAGGTCCTTTAAACACAAAAACAGATGATGTTGTTAATACAATAAGTTATGATGGTAATTCTATGTTGTTGCATAGAAAAGTAAATGGTCAAACAGATATATTTGAATCGAAACTACAGGGGGCATTGTGGTCTGATCCTATCTTGTTAAATAGAAATATTTCTAATGAAAAATTCAACGATCGTTTTGCTTGTTACAACCACGATGGCTATAAAATTTATTTCAACAGATATAATGAAGAGAGTAGTAAGGGCTATGAAATGGTATATTCTGCTATGGAAAGCAAGGCAAAGAAAGATTATGCAATTGTTTCGTTTGTAAATGCTTTAAGTTCAAAGTTTAATGAAGGTCCTGTTTACATTAGTATTAATGGAGATATGTTGTATTTTGCTTCGCAGGGTCCTGCTTCTATGGGTGGGTATGATATTTTCTTTTCTAGATTTCAACAGGGACAGTGGACAGCCCCAACAAATTTAGGGTATCCTATAAATACACCTTATGACGATTATTTTTTCGCTCCTTCTGTGAATGGTAAGTTTGCTTACATATGCTCGAACAGACCGGGTAGTAAAGGAGGATTCGATATTTTTAAAGTGACTTATTGGGGGCCAGATAAAACTCCTGTACTTGAAACAGAAGATTACTTACTATCTTCTATTTTAGTACCAGTAAAAGACAATAATATAGAATCAAAAGTAGAGGTAAATAAAAAGTTTTTAACTGTATTTAAAGGGAATACGATAGATGCATTGACTTCAAAGCCTGTGTGTGCATCTATTGAAATCACAGATAATGCAACAGGAAAGGTAACAGAAACATTTGAAACAAATAGCGCAACAGGGAAATTCATTATCACTCTTACTTCTGGTAAAAATTATGGTATTGCTGTAAAAGCTAAAGGGTATCTTTTTCATTCTGAAAATTTTGATATCCCGGATGGTGGAGATGATAATATTGTAAATAAAACCATTGAATTGAAAAATATTGCTGTAGGAAATACGATTGCACTAAGAAATATTTTCTTCGACTTAGGTAAATCTACATTACGTTTGGAATCTAATGCTGAACTTGATCGTTTGATTAAACTTTTACAAGATGTCCCTTCTTTGAAAATTGAGATCTCAGGGCATACTGATAACACAGGTTCAGCAATGATAAATGATGCATTATCTCAATCAAGAGCGAATGAGGTAGTTGTTTACCTTAAATCAAAAGGTATTTCAGCTGATCGTCTTTCTGCAAAAGGGTATGGCTCAAAGGTTCCCGTTGCTTCAAATAATACTGATGAAGGGCGCCAACAAAACCGCCGTACA
>CANGZT010000046.1 GCA_947458955.1 Flavobacteriia bacterium
CTCTACGGAGTTTAGAATGTTTGATGCGAGGTTAGGAAGGTGGATGAGTTTAGACCCGTTGATGGACCAATTTCCGTGGATGAGTCCGTTTGTTGGAATGGATAATAATCCAATTAGCTTGGTTGACCCGTTAGGGTTGAATACGATTGAGAAAGACACCCCAGCTGATGGGTATGGAGGACCTGGTGACGGAGAGAATAATGGTTTTGATGGAAAAGGGAATACACCTAAAGCGGATGATGAAAGCAACAAATCTGAAACAGAAAATAACACATCAGACCAATATAATAAACCTCCACAAAAAAAGTATCAGTTAGTACTTAAATTTAGTGTATTAGAAGAAAGAAGAAGTCATAATTTGATATTAACAACTTCAACAAATCTTATGAGTAAATCAGGTCAATTTATATTTAAACAAAATTATAATAATAGTATAATTATTAATGGTCCAATGTCTCAAGCAGCTGGTGTTACAATAACTAGGCAATTACCCAATACAACAGTTCCGATTTATAACACAAATCCTGGGGCACCTACAATTGCTACACTAACAACTCCAACAGGTGGGTTTGTAACTACTCCTACTTTTGTAAATCCGTTACAAACTTCAGGAACTTTATTATATTCATCTACAAATTCTGAAAGAATTAATGTTATGGTAATGTCTAATTTTCCAGTAACAGTTTTAGTATCATCGTCTGTTTTTGTTGCTAATACATCATTTAGTATAAATGAATATAAACAAAATTGTTTGTGTTATGGAAAACCAGCTAACTATTTGTTTGAACCTAGTAATCCACCAAATAATAAATTAGAAGTTTTAAGTCCAACAAGACCTTTAACACCTCAAGAATTTACAAATGGAGGTATGATTAAATTTTATTTTAATACATATCAAGAGGCGTATGATTTTGGAATAAATTATTTAAACCGATAAAAATGATAAAAAAAAGTATATTTTTTATAATCTTAGTTTTTAATTCACTGATATCACAGATTGAGTTAAAAGATCAAAATCTGTTAAAATTATTACAAATTGAATATCCAGAATTGATTGTAAATAATAAGCTTGATACACTTAAAACAAAACATATTGAATTACTTAATTTTAATAATGCAAATATTCAAAATGTTGATGATTTAAAATGGTTTACTAATGTAAAAATAATGTTTCTCGATTCGAATAATATTGTTGATATAAAACCAATTACATGCATAAATTCATTGATTAGTTTACATTGTAGTTTTAATCAAATTAAAACCCTTCCAAAATTTAGATTTTTAGATAGTTTAGATATTTCAAATAATAAAATTGATAGTATTGAAGGTTTTGGTGATAATATAGTTGCTCTGAATTTGTTTAAAAATCAGATTAGGTCCCTTCCTGTTTTACCAAACTCATTAAATAGGTTAAATTGTGGATACAATAGATTACAAAAACTAAATATACCCTCTCCAAATTTATATTATTTGGAATGCCAACATAATAGGTTGCAATATTTAAAAATTAATAATAATCTTTTTCATTTAGATTGTTCCTATAATAATTTGGAAAGATTGGATTTATTTGCCAATGTTGAAAAATTAAATAAAAAAGTAGTTTATTCAAAAAATGGATCAAAAATAGATGACACAACTAATATTAAAAATGATATAGAAGTTAACTATGTTTATGAAGTATTGTATGAAATAAAAGATACCAATGAATTTACAAATTCAATATCAAGTATATTCGCTAAACAAAATCGTTTTTCAAAATTCCCAAAAATTTCTACCAATATTTTTCAAATAGATTTATCTTACAATTATTTAGAAGACTGCTCTTTTTTACCTAAAGTTCCTGAATATGTTGAGAGAATTTTATTAAACAATAATAGAATTAAAACTCTTGACTTTATACCTGAAAATACGCTTAGTTTTCATATCGATTGTAATCAAATTTCTGTTTTACCTTATTTACCTAAGCGTTTAGAATATTTATCTGTAAATTTTAATAGGTTAACTTATTTAGATATAAATAATTCAAATTTAGAAGGATTAGATGTTTCCAATAATAAATTAAAAACTCTAAAATGTAATGATTCCAAGATAAGGAATTTAAATGCAATTGAAAACGAAATCGAAAATATTGAATTACCTGATTTAATAGAAAATGCAGCTTTGTCTAAAAACAATCTGAAGGTTTTAATTTCGAGATCAAGGAATTTAAAAACAATAGATTTGTCGCAAAATAAGTTAAGCAAGATTCCTAGTTTAAATAAAGAACTAGAGGAATTGTATTTAAGTAATAATCTTATTAAGAATATTGCTGAATTACCTACAGATTTAAAAATTATTGATGTTAGTAACAATAGATTAAAAAGAATACCTATCGAATTACCTAAGGGTTTAACTTCTTTGTATTTAAATAATAATCAGAAATTAAAAAAGCTAAAAATCTCAAAGTCATTAAGATATTTATCTGTTTTTAACACTAGAATAAATTATATTGATTTTAAAAATTCCGATTTAATTAGTTTGAACTGTGATACAAAATTTTTAATAAAAAATAAGTTACCCGAAAAAATTGAAGAATTAGAAGTACATGGTGGTTTAATTGAAGATAATTCAATTTTATCAGATTCTTTAAAAAAATTAACTCTTACCAATGTAAATATTAAAAATCTTGATTTTACCAAAATGAATCTTGATTATTTATCAATAAATAATTTGAAAATGAATTCATTACCACTATTTTCACCATCATTAAAGTTTTTGAGTATTTCAAATATAAAACTTGATACAATTGATTTTATTCCTACTCAAATTGAAAGTCTTAATATTCAAAATTGTGAAGTAAAGTATATTAAAAAATTTAATCACAATTTAGTCTATCTAAACCTATCCGATAATAAATTAATTTGTATTCCTGAACTTCCTAAATCGTTGAAATATTTATATTGTGATAATAATCTGATTAATAAATTGCCAGAGTTATTATGTTTGGAGTATATATCATTTAAAAATAATAACTTAAAAAAAATCCCATTTATTTGTGATGAGCGAGAATCGAATCAAGAAGATTGGGAAAGAGAATTAGAAGGAGTTAGGTATAATTTTGAGGGGAATCCTGTTGAATGTATTACAAATTTTACAATTGGTATGACTTCTGATTTATATAAATCACCTATTTGTGATTAATGCTCTCTGCGCAGCACAACGCGCTAAAATTTCATCAAAAGACCTTCGGTATACCGAAGGTCTTTGAATATAAGGTGATTAAAGATAGTTTTGGTCTAATGAATTCATTGTTTGATTCAAGACATACATTTTTCTTTAGGTTTAAATTATATTTCGATTGTAGGTCTTATAAGAGTGTAATAAACGACTAAAAAACAAGAATTTTACTATTCTAATGAAAAGTATTAAGTCCAAGCAATCGGTTTTAACAAATCCCTTTACAAGAGGTAAGTTTGTTTTCCATTTTACGACGATCGGTAGCTTGTTTGATGGTTTGTGAGTAGTCAATTTCTGGAGTTCGTATATACATTTCATTTGGCGTTCTACCATTCAGAAAAAGATAATTTCTATTGTTGTGATCTTCGATGAAAAAATCGATTACTTTAATGAGTTCAATCATTGTTTTTGGTTTGAAATGCCGTAGATATTGTTTAGCTATTTTGTTTATTGCTTCAATAGGAGAATTGGAATAGACAACATCTTTTTAGCGATAAAATTCTGTTGAAAAGTACAAATGTCAAACTAATTAAAAAAACAGGTTTAAAATTCGTTAAAGATTATTTCTTTATTTTTTCTTCAATCGTGCTGTATTTTTTAGTTAACAGAAAGTGAAACAAATTTAAATTGCCAAATTTATATTATTATGAATCCAAAACAGTATTTATTTTTGATGTAAATTATTGTATTTTAATATTATCTATTAAATTTGTTTTATGATAAATACGCATGTTTTATGTAACAATGTGTGTTAATGTTATAAGATGAATTTGCGTTTTTATATTCTTTTCTTATTCATTTTCCTTACAAGTTTTATCCACAGTCAAGACTTATCGGACTATGTAGATTTTTATACAGGCTTGACTTTACCACAAAATCAGGATATTGTTTTACGAGAGAATTTAAGTGTTTTACAGCAGAGTGATTACTCAGGGAGTCTGATGTCTATTAAATGGGATGGTTTTCCATCGTCGGGTTTATTATCAGGTGAAAGTTATGTTGTATCGTTGATATTAGGATATATAGAAGGAGGTTTATCAAAGAAGGACACATTACGAATCAATTATTATTTGAGTGGCAGTTACCGTGGTGTTGATTACTTAAAGTTTTCCAGTGGTGTAGGATCGGTAAAGGTTTTAGAGGTAAAAAGTATTTTAAAAAAAAGTGATGATACTCAAGTTACAGTTAGTATCCCATCAAGTTTTTCGATGGAACTCCATCGATATTATCGAAAACCGACTACGATTGGTGGTGTAGGAGTTTTGAGTATAGATAACAGTAAATTAAATACAGAACGAAAAGTCCTGTTAAGTTGGCCAGTAGATGTACAGGCTGATGTATATGATTTGGAATGGACGTATGTGAGTGATTATACCGAAACAGACGGAATATATAAAGATAAAAACCAATTACGTTACGATTTTAGAAACAATAGTACTCGTGTTACACTACCTGAGCATTATCATGAAATGCGAGCAATGTATGGTCATGGTTATGTATTGTATCGTTATCGTGGAGTAGGTTTAGACAAAGTTACAGGCGAGCGCACTTGGGAAGGAGCATGGAGTCATATACCTATTGTAACTCAAGAGGAATTGGATGTTGATAGAGGTGATTTATCAGCATTTCCTTTAGGGGGAACATTGAAATTAGATAATGAATTTTCGTCGGATAAGAATTGGAGTTATCAAAGAGGGTACGGAGAGGATGGAAATGGACAAGAGCAGTTGAGTATAGGCGATGGCAATGGAAAGCCACGTCAGGTTTTGGGGACGGATAATGAAACAGGAAAGACGGTTGTAAAGGGTATTTTGTATGATTATGCAGGGCGTAGTACGCTGGATGTTTTGGGTAGTCCTTTGTCAACCAGTGATTGGGGTTATGTTTCAGGTTTGTATAAGGTAGGTGATACAATTTACGATGCCCATTATTTTGATTCCAAGCGGATACCATCACAAGCAAGAGGGATGGATTCGAATACATCGAAAGGGTCTGCGAATTATTATTCAAGCAACAATAGTGATCATACAGGTATCAATGGTCTTATACCAGATGCAGGAGGTTATCCATTTGTTGAGACAGAATATGATGATAAGGGACGAGTGGTTCGAGTATCAGGCTTGGGCGATAGTTTGCGATTAGGCAGCGGAAGAGAAACAGAGTACTATTATCAGAAGACCAATCAGTATGAGTTGGCAGAATTATTTGGTACAGAGGCAGGTAATGCGAGTTTTTACAATAAGGTATATTCAAAGGATGCCAATGGTGTAATCCGAGTAGAGTATAAGGATGGACAGGGACGAGTAGTAGCGAGTGGTTTGGTAGGGAGTTCCCCAGAGAACTTAGAAAGTTTGAAGAGTAATGAGAAAATGGAGCGATTGGACTTGATAAAGACCTCCAATTATGGAGATGTTTCCACTCAGAGTTATCAAGTATATGAGGAGTTATTGGTAAGCGAAGGTTTAAGAGGGAGCAATCAAGGGTATCGATTTAAATATGATTTCAGTGTCAATGATTTTGAGTATGTATGTTCAAAGGATGTGAATGTACAAGTATGTAGTAGTTGTTTATATGAATTACGTTTGAGTATAAAATCCAGTACAGGCAAAGAGAAATATGATACTACAATATTGGTACAAAGTTTACCAAAATCTAAGGGAGGAGATGGAATTGGACGGTTTAAGTTAGTAAGTGGGAATGGTTCAGATACCACAGGATATGTAGAGTTTAGAGATTTAGGTAAAGGCGGGCGCTATATCGTTCATAAAGAGTTGAAATTACGCACAGATAACTTAGAGAAAGATTTTGAAGGAGTACTAGCATCAAGTTGTAGTAAAACGGAGACAGAAATCTTTGAGAAGGAGTTTAAAAAAAGATCTTTAGACAGCTATCCCAAGGGGAGTGATTGCATGGGTTGTCAGCAGAGTTATGCGCATTACAAGTTACAATTAGAAAATTTAGAATCAGGGTATAGTCAACAAGGCTTAGATTCATTAAAGAGCTTATGTAAGAATATCTGTGAGTTAGGAACACGCAGTATATTTCATAGCACATCAGCTACGGATTGTGATCAAGAGTTAGATCGATTAGCACGAGATTTTATGCCATCAGGCCAGTATGCTTTATATGACCAAGGAGTAGATAGCAGTCGATTGGTAAGTTCACGTACTTTGCGAAGCACCTTACTCTCCCCTCAAAGTACTTTAGATGCCCACGATCAAGACATGGTTGTTAACTTAGGATTAGCCAACAAGGGGTATGCGAGTAGAGATCCATTTTCACCCTTAGAGTCCTATCAGCAGTATGTATCGACATTATCCTCCTCCGCCAAATCAGATCCATCGATACGAGCAGAATTATCATCAATGGGGAGTTATTTGGAAGATATAGCAAATAGTTATACCACCCCAAATGATGTACCAGCGTATATAGAGAGTTTACAATGGAGTATTCACTCAGCATTGAATGCTAGTTTTATTGGAGAAGTAGGATCTATAAGTAATCCATTAAGTGCTTCAGAATTGAATACCGTTACAAGTGAATTAGCCGCACGCAGTCGCATATTAAAGCGAAGTAGAGGAAGTTCGGATACTTATTCGATCTTTAATCCAAATACGAAATTAAAAGACGCAACAGGTAAGCCCTTTAATTTGGTGTTATGTTTAGGAGAATTTAAGGTACAAGATGAGGATGGTAAAACGCTGTTAGTTTCGGAAGCTATTTTGGAAAAGAACAGGATGGATTTAGTTGTAAGTCAGTTTGATATATCTTGGGCTAGAAAGATAGTGAAATCTGGTTTTCATCCAGAGCATTGTTATTATGATTATTGTATAGAGAACGAATCATCAAATGAATATGAGTCTAAAATTGTTTCGATTTCGAATATAACAGATGCCATAGAGCAAGGATATTTACGACCTTTGGAGAATATGCCTTTTGTTACAGGTAATGTATTTTCGGTAATAAAAAAGGATCCATTATTTCACCAGACAGTAGATAAAGTTACTGATTTATCCACTTACCAAACCCTATTAAGAGATACCTTAGAAAATTATTTAGAGAAAGCAACAGGAGGCTATTATACCATTTATGAAGTATGTTCCGCAGAGGCAAGAGGTATAGATTTAAGATTATCTATAGAACAGACGAGTTCTTTGGGTGTTTTTGGAGTGGATGCATGTTATAAAGAGTTGGAATGGGCTTATTACCGAGCGCGATATTTGAGTTTACGTAAGATGTTTAACGATATGTTACGCACGGATTATGCGATCTCCCATGGATGTTATAATGGATGTATTGGAACAGGAACTCAACCAGAAGAAGTAAGTTCAGAGCAATCGACAGAAATTTATCCAAATGGTTTATTTAAGGATAATACTTCTAGTTGTTTGCATACGATATTGAGGTTTCCGTATTGTGGTAGTTTTTTCAGTCATCAGGATTCAATAATATTAAGAAGCTTAAATGAAAGGTTAGCTATAGTAGATACAACTATTAGTAAATTAAAAAAAGATTTAATTTATTATTGGAAACAGTATAAAAGTAAAGATTTTGATGCCAATGAGATGACAATATCGTCCATTGGGTCTTTGTGGAAATTAAATGAGTATAACCGATTATATCCACAAGGGCTCTCGTATTATTCAGCACGACTACCAATATTGTCATCAGATTATACAGCAGCATTTAATGCCTATATAGCTGCAGAGAACAATGTGAAAAAGAAGTGTAAAATATCATGGCTCTATACAACAAATAAATGTAGTTCAGCTAGGGGTGAAGCATTTCAAAAAGAAGAGATTTTAAATGGCGTTAAAGGTAATATTTCAACGGCATCAACGGCAGTAGATAAAGCAAAAGGGATTGATTTTAGAGCCCAAATAAAATATGATTCTCTCAAAGCGTTGGCATCAAGTTATCGTTCTAAATGGGAAACAACCAGTGCAAGTTTAAAACCATTAGAAGCATTAAGTAAAAGAATAAGTGATTCTATCAAGTTAATAAAACCAAGCAATGTAGGGTATCAACTATATAAAGATCAGGCACAATTGTGTTATGAGTCCAGTCCAGGAAGTTCAACGTTGCGCTTAGTGAAGTATAAGCCAAATTACCCAGGACGTTATTACCGTTTCCAACAGGTTGGATCATTGAGTTCAACTCAAGTATCATCGCTAGCAAATCAGACCCGAAGAGAAGAGTATTTAGAGCTAGTAAAAAAGTATAAAGATATATCAGCGGAAATCATTCCATTACAAGAATATCCAGGACAAGACGTTAATATAAGTCAATGGCAACAAAAGCGCACTAAATTTTTAATGGATTTATCAGCCTCTTTAGTTGAGGAATATGATGTTTTTAACCCAGAAGGGAAAGATGGGTTGAGTGATGATGAGCGCTATATGATAGAGAAAGCACTTTATTCGAAGACGGATAAATTACTACAGAACTTATTCAATTCTTCGGGTTTAGGAGTTCAGGGAGATTTAAACAACATGGATTTATACCATTATAAGAGGAATGTTACAGATTTTACTTCATTGAATGGTGTAGGATGTGAGAAAATATTGACCTCAAGGAGTGAGTACGTACGATTAAAGAGTATGGGCGCTTTACCCGTAGGGGTAGAGAGTGTTGATGGGATGTTACAATATTTATATGGAGAGAGTGTAGGAGAGCGAATCAGCAAGATGGTGTGTGATTGTAATGGGGTATATGCGCAAGAAACAGGCCAGGAGTGGGAAGTAGGCGATCTTTTTAGTGGTACGATGAGTACAGCATTAACTTTATTCAATGAGCAGGTGCCTATTGGATTGCAGCCAACAGAGGGAGTAACGAAAAGTTGTACGGAATTACAGACAGCGGTAAATTTATTTAGGCAGACACGTAATTTTGGTTCACATCCTTTGAGTGTTACATCAACTACCCCGGATAGTTTATTGTTTGAACGAGTAGAGAACTACTGGACACGATTAACGAATTATTTGAATAGAAGTTTTGATTTTGATCAACCATCGGTTTATTACCAGCAGCGTTTAGAATCTTGTTCCTTTGAATTACAAACAACGAGTGGCGCCTTGTTGCCGAATGTTTATATAGAAAGAGACCGTAAATTTTTAAATGAGTTTATCGGAAAAGAGTTGTATTTAGTAGAAGGTGTACATAGCATACGTTCCCTACCGGATTATTATGCGAGTAGTTTATATCCTGTGGATGGCAATCAGAGTCCAATCAACTATGATTATGCATCAACAACGACTAGTCACACCTTTACTTTTAGCGATCCATTTGGATTATTTACAAGTAGTGTTACCTTGAGTTTGCCAGCAACAAAAAAGATAGGAGATATCTTTTATTTAGATACGATGGTTCAACGTTGGGATGCTTTCACAAGTAGCAGTCAGTATTTAGCGATAGGCAAAGATGGTAGTAGATTTATAGTAGATGTTACAGCAAGTAGTCACTTATATTTTACGTCTTCAGGACTGAGTAAGCCCTATACCATTCAACCTACCCTTAGGGTTAGTAATCAAAAGCGCAAGCAAATAGGATTAAGTAGTTTGTATTCAAGTTGGGCAGAAAGTCAGTTGTTTAAGATACGCAATAAGGCATCGATTTTATATTCCATTTATAAGGATTCTTTGTATGAAGATTATAAGGAGCGTTATAGGAGTTATTGTTATGGCTCAGTAAAAGAGCATTTGACAGTAGACCGATTAAAGTCTGAGTATTTAATGACTTTATATTATTACGATCAGGCAGGTAATTTAGTACAAACCGTGCCCCCATCAGGAGTACGCAGAATACAAGATGCTGATAGTTTGTCACGTATAGTAGCTTATGTAGAAGGACAAACGGATTTGTACGCAGACTATAAGCCGAAACATCAATTGGAGAGTACTTATAGGTATGATGCACAAGGAAGGTTGAGTAGTAAGACAAGCCCCGATGGAGGTACCACCCGTTATTTGTATGCAAAAACGACCGGTGAGTTAATAGCATCTCAGACAGCCAAACAAGAAGCATTAAACAGGTTTAGTTATCTTCGATATGATGTTTATGGTCGACCTTATGAGGTAGGAGAAGCAAGGATGAACACATCCACAGTGTCGGATGTTGATTTTATGAAAACCCAGGAAGATAATATGGATGCTTCCCAAGAGATAGCGGTGAGTGAATTGGAGGGCATCTTGTCACATTCAGAGCGTTCAGAAATCACCTTAACCATTTATGATAGGTCATTTAGCAACACAACAGTAAACGCACAATTTACCGAATTACAAGAACCATATTTAGATAATCGAGTAGCAGCAGTGTTAAGTTACGAATCAGCTTACAATGCAGATTTACAGAATTACCAATCGGGAATCTTTTTCAGTTACGATGAGCAAGGTAATGTGAAGGAACAAGTAACCGACAACCGAGGGGTACCATTTGAGGATCAAGCAGGAACGTATGGATTAAAGAAGATAGATTATCGCTATGAGTTAATAGGAGGTAAGGTACTTGAAACAGGATATCAGCGAGGTAAGAACGATGGATTTATACACCGATATCACTATGATCGCAATGAGCGATTGCAGGAAGTTAAGACTTCAAACGATGGAGAGTTATGGAGTAGTGATGCCCGTTATTATTACTATGATTTTGGACCAATATCACGGGTTGAGTATGGCGAGTTGAGTGTACAAGGTACGGATTACGTGTACACGATCCAAGGATGGTTGAAATCAATCAATAGTCAGCAGTTAACAAGTAATAACGATCCAGGAAAGGATGGGAATGTATCTGGGTTGAATAGCAATTACGCACCCGATGTTTTGGGTATGAATTTGCATTATTTTGCTAATGATTATCGCAGTATCAATCCACAATTATCAAATAGTCCAATCGTAGATGCGAGTGCCTTTTTAACATCAAGTACAAGTCAGTTTAATGGAGGTATAGCGGCGATGAGCTTAAATGTGTTTAAAAAGGATGGTTCGAAAGATCCTGTAATGTATGGATATCGTTATGATCAGTTAAATCGTTTGAGTTCGGTGGATGCATACAACCATCTAATAAATAATGCATTCCAAAAAGATGCACACGGATATGGCGCCAACCAAGATTTATCGATGCGCATTAAATACGATGGCAATGGAAATATTTTAAACTTAAAGCGTAATGGTATCACCCAAAGCGCTGCTGATAACCGTTTAGATAGTTTAGTGTATCATTACCAATCGATGTCCAATAAGTTAGACTTTGTAGAGGATTTAAAAGATACTAAAGATTCAACGCTAGGAGATATTAGAGCCGGTCAACAGACAGGGAATTACCAATATGATGCCTCAGGGAATTTGATACAAGATTTATCGGAAGAGATTCAACGAATTACGTGGACAGCATCAGGTATAGTATGGAAGATAGAGCGCACATCGAATAGTTTATCACCGGATGTAGAGTTTAAATACGATGCCTTTGGTAGGAGGTATTTAAAGATCGAGAAGCCAAGAGGCATCACAGGATTTAGTTTGCCACAGGAATGGACTTACACCCGCTATGAGAACGATGCACAAGGGAACTTAATGGCAGTATATCAAACTAAAGAGCGAAGTTCACTAACCCAATGGGAAGAGCCAGGATATGGGGATCAATTCATAGAAGTACAAACCCGTTTGCTAGGCAACCCAATATATGGTTCAACTAGAATCGGTATGGCAAATACGCAGGCACGAATTGTAAATATTGTTAGAGTAGAAACAGTATCTTCCAACACAACAATTACGGTCTCAGAAGTAAAAGTTGACAAAGCTACATATTATGGAAACAAACGTTACGAATTGGTGGGCAACACTGGTTCAGTCCATGTGGTAATTTCTGATAGAAAAATCGTAACTTCGTCTGGAATATCAGCGGATATTCTGGAGGTAAATGACTACTATGCTTGGGGACAAGAAATCAAATCTCGTTCATGGACTATTGAATCTGACAGATACTTATTCGGATACCAAGACATGCTTCGTGAGAACACCATTAACGGAGAAGGAAACATGTACTCTACGGAGTTTAGAATGTTTGATGCGAGGTTAGGAAGGTGGATGAGTTTAGACCCGTTGATGGACCAATTTCCGTGGATGAGTCCGTTTGTTGGAATGGATAATAATCCAATTAGC
>CANGZT010000047.1 GCA_947458955.1 Flavobacteriia bacterium
ACTTCTCCTACATTTAGTTCAGATGTATCTAGTACAGTTTTTAAATGGAAATTAAGAGATTCATTGTTAGTTCCTGCAACAATTAAGGGGTATTTAAAGAGTGGTGTTGCAATATTACCATCCAAAACCATTGAAAATAATGGAACTTTACCTTATACATTAATTTACGATGTATCAACAGATGTATCGGGTTGTTCAGGACAATCTATTGATTTTAAATTGACTGTAAATCCTGCTCCTAAGGTAAAGTTTGATGAGTTGAATCAGACAATATGTAGTGAAACGAATTCAAAATTGGTGAATTTAAGCTCAGTTACTCCAGATGTGTTTTTTGAATGGAAAATTAGTTCACCACCTGATAGTCTTACAGGTGTAGTTAAAACCTTAGGAACGAATCAGCTAGATATTTTTACTCTTCAAAATAAATCTACAAAGCCGATTGATTTAGTTATTTCAGCTAAAGCATATACTAAAGCAGCTTCCAATTCATGTTATGGAAAAGACACAAGTTATATCATCACAACGAATCCTATAGCTAAGGTTAAAGAGGTTGTTAAACAAGAAATTTGTCATGGTAGTTCTACAAATCAAATCACTTTAGTAGGGACAGGTACTAGTTATCATTGGAATGCAAAAGAAATTGGTTTTGGACTCACACCAACTAATGGAGTTGATCAAGTTCCTGCTTTTAATATGAATTACTTAGATACTTCTTTCACAAAAGATTTTGAATTTTATATACAACCAAAATACACCCACCAAGGAGTAACTTGTGATGGTATTTTAGATACATTTTATATTAGAGCTCTACCAAAACCAATTATCACTGTTGCCTCATCAACAATCTGTTTGGGTAAAAAAGCAACTTTGAAAGGAGAAGGTGCAGGTATTAATGCGATTTATACTTGGACGCCAACAACAGGTTTAAGTTGTACTACATGTATTTCACCCGTTGCAAGTCCAGATAATACTACTGAATATACGATTATAGGAACCAATAGATTTGGTTGTAAAGATACTACTACCACTAAGGTATTTGTAAATCCACTTCCACAGGTTAATGCAGGGCCAGATACTACGTTGTGTAATCAGCCGATACCTCATACCATGGTTGGTATGGTAGAAGGGGTTGAAAAACCAGGTTTTTGGAGCGGATCACCTGATTTAACAAATGATGGTATTTATACCCCAAAAACAAATGGGGTGTATAAAGTGGTATATAATTTTATTTTACCTTCCGGTTGTGAAAATTTTGACACGACATTAGTTACGGTAAAAGATGTTGAGAAATCGAATGCAGGGCCAGATTTGATAGCCTGTTTTAATGATCCAGATGTTACCTTAAATGGTACACCAAAACCGGGTACCTGGAGTGGTTTTAATGTTTCTTTGGATGGAATTTTCAAACCAATAAAAGATACTACAGTTCAACTTGTTTATACGATAGGGAAAGGAACTTGTTTGAATCGAGATACGATGTCGTTCAAAGTTCAACCTGATTTTGACATTAATGCAGGTCCAGATAAAGAATTTTGTTTTTCAGATAAAGCATTTGATTTTATTGATCAAAATTATGAACCGAAACTACCCCAAGTAAATGGTGAATGGAAAGGAACAGGTATAACGGATAAATTGAAAGGAACATTCAATCCTGGAATTGCAGGAGAAGGAAAGCATGAAATTGTTTTCAGTTATACCCATCCAAGTACAGGATGTATTAAATACGATACATTAATTGCTGAGGTACACCCATTGCCAATTGTAAAGTTCAAGTTGGATTCAATAGTATGTTTGAACACGACTCAAACACTATTAAATCAAACCACTTATTTGCAAGAATCTGATTGGACAATTTTTCCAAAATCGAAGTATGTCGTTAAAAATCCTACACACAAATTTGATAGTGTTGGTTTTTTTGATATTCGATTAATAGCAACTTCACCTTTTGGATGTGTAGATTCTTTGATTAAAAACATTGAAGTCAGAGAAGGGCCAGTAGCCAAATTTACAAGAACACCTGATAGTACTTGTGGTTTAGTTTCTTTTGTCAATTTATCCAAAGGAATTGGGGTGAGTTATGATTGGGATTTTGGAAATGGGACCCATTTTGATAAACGAGATCCTTCTGATTTAATATACAAACCAGGAGTAATCAAAGACACTACGTACATGATTCAGCTTAAGATTGAAAACCTTTGTGGAGTTGATTCAATGCGTTTACCAATAGTGGTAAAACCTGTACCTAAAATCATTTTTGCTCCCAATGTAAATGAGGGATGTTCTGTTTTACCAATCACATTTGCAAATAAAACAGTAGGTTTACCCGATGAGTTAAAATGGGACTTATATGGAGATGGAAATTTTATCGAGATAAGAGATTCTTTGATTTACAGAGATTATACAACTGGAAATACTAGTTCTACAACATATAAAATAAAGGTGATTGCTGTGAATGAGTGTGGAACGGATACTGCTACCACTCAGATTTTAGTTCATCCAAACACAGTTAAGGCACATTTTAATCCAGATAAACTTGAAGGTTGTACTGATTTGACGGTGAAATATGTTCAATACGCGATGGGAAATACATTCCATATTTGGAATTTTGGAGATGGAACAACTTCAAAAGATGTGAATCCAACCCATATTTATAAAAAGCCAGGGATATTTAATATGTACTTGGCTGTAAATAATGGTTGTAGTTATGATACTATGCGAACAGCAATTAAAGTGTATAAAACTCCAACAGTAGATTTTATAAAATCCCATGATAGTTTGTGTTTGAAAAATGCTTTTAGTTTTACTAGTATCACCAATCCATTAGATCAACTGACTTATAAATGGTTTTTTGGAGATGGGGATACTTCTGTTTCAATAAATACTACACATACCTATGTACAGGCTGGAATTTATGATGTAAAATTAAAAGTAACCAATATTGATAATTATTGTGGTGCTGAGAAAACCTATAAAGTGTACGCAAAACCTAGACCAGTTGCTGCATTTGAGATGGATACGATGATTGGATGTTCCCCAGTTTTTGTTTCCTTCAAAAATAAAAGTGTGGGAGCAAATTATCACTCTTGGAATTTTGGCGATGGAGTTTTATCCAATGGGATTGATGTAAATCACACATTTAAAGCAAATTTAAAAGATACTGTTTTCAATGTTCGTTTGATTGTTGAAAATGCTTCGTCGTGTAAAGATACGGTCATGGGTTCAGTTAGAGTTTTTCCAGTTCCAATCATAAAATATGCGTATACACCTACCGATCAATGTTATACTCCTATGTATGCAGATTTCACCAATCAATCTATAGGAGCACAAACGTACAAATGGTTTTTTCATGATGGTATTACATCTTTAGAAATGAACCCAAGAATGGAATATCAAATAGCCGGAAAATATTATGTGAAATTAGTGGGGAAAAATGAATTTGGTTGTATTGATAGTGTTGTACACGATGTGGTAAAATATCCTAAGCCAAAAGCAATTTTTAATGTTGATAAAAATGCCGATTGTATTCCAGCAAATTTTACGTTTACAAATGTAAGTGAAGGTGCTTCAAAATACTATTGGGATTTTGGAAATGGAAATGCTAAAAACACGAAAGATGTCACTTTTGAATATACGAAAGACGGAAAGTATGATGTTCGATTAATTGTTGAAAATTCGGATAAATGTAAGGATACTATGGTTATTCCTGTAATCGCGCATCCAATCCCAGTTACCGATTTTAGTTACGAGTCGACCGATTCTTGTTTTAGTCCTATGAATACCAGCTTTACAAATAAGTCAATTGGGGCACAATTTTATGAATGGGATTTCAAGAACGGGCTTGTCTCATCACTTACAAATCCTACTTCTACTTTTACGAATGCAGGACAATATTTGGTTTCTTTAAAGGCTACGAATGAGTTTAATTGTAGTGTTTTGAAAGAACGAATGATTACTTTGTTACAAAAACCAAAAGCCGCATTTAAAGTAGATATAGACCAAGGGTGTATTCCTTTACTAGTCACCTTTACAAATGAATCCGATTTTTCAGACTATTACACTTGGGATTTTGCTGATGGTAATATATCAAGTCAAAAGGACACAAAGAATATGTTTAGAACATCAGGTGTAGATGAAAAACAAGAATTTAAAGTGAGCTTGATTGTTGAAGGGAGAAATGGTTGTAAGGATACCGTTGATCGTATTATTAATTCCTTTCCATTGCCTGAATCTAAATTTAAATATACCACTACCGATCCGTGTTACAATCCGATGTTAGCGACATTTGAAAACCAATCGCTTTATGCAAAAAAATATGAATGGAGATTTGGTGATGGAACATCCTCAACTCTAACTAATCCATTTTTAACATATACTAAAACAGGAGCGTATACGGTTGATTTAATTACAACTAATAAATTTAATTGTAATGACACTCTTTCCAAAGTAATTCGAATGTTGCAAAAACCAGATGCCTCCTTTACTATGGATAAGTTGAATGGGTGTATTCCATTAGGTGTAAATTTCACAAATACTTCACAGTTTTCGTTTTTAAATTATTGGAATTTTGATGATGGAAATACCTCTGTTGAAGTTTCTCCAAATCATCTTTTTTCGAAAGTAGGAGAGTTAACAATTCAACTTATTTCAGAGAGTGTAGATAAGTGTAAGGACACTATATTTCAAAAGATTACAACCTATCCTTTACCTGTTCCAAACTTTACTTTTACAACTACAGATCCATGTTATATTCCAATGAATGCCATGTTACAAAATACCTCTAAAGGGGCGACTGGATATAAATGGAATCTAGGAAACGGTAATAGTTCTACTTGGGTAAATCCAGTGGAGCAATACAATGCCTCGGGAACGTATAAAGTAACATTAGAAGCGATTAATGAGTATCAGTGTACAGCTATAAAATCCGATAATATAGTTGTCAAGAATATACCAACAGCTAATTTTAATTCTGATTTCATGGATGGTTGTATGCCATTGAATGTTAATTTCTTTAATTTAAGTACAGGATTCAAGTATAGTTCATGGGATTTTGGAGATGCAAATTCTTCTAATGATATCAATGGTAATCATACTTTTACAAAAGATGGTATATATTCTATTCGTTTGATTTCTGAAAATGTTGAAGGTTGTACAGATACTATTTTTAAGAATATTACTGTATATCCTTTGCCACATGCAGATTTTGGATATTTAAATTCTGATCCTTGTTATTCACCGATGATCGTTCAAATGACTAATAAATCCTATGGTGCAGTCGGTTATGATTGGTTTTTTTCAAATGGACAAACATCAACTTTAACTCATCCATCAACATCTTTTGATAAAGGAGGAAATCATTTGTTGTCTTTGATCGCAAAAAATGAATTTGGATGTAAAGATGATACAGCTCAAGTAGTAATTAGTTACAATCCACCGAATATAAAATCTGCGACATTTAGTGACGAAGAATGTCAATACGATCAATCAAAATTCTCTGTCGAAGGTGAGTACATTTCTAAATATACTTGGGATATGGGGGATGGAATATTGAATCAAGGATCTGATTTTAATTATGCTTATACAAAGGATGGTATTTTCGATATTACTATATATGCAGAAGGAGAAGGGAATTGTAAAGACACCTTAAAAGTTACCCAAAAAATCAACATTAAGAAAGATCCGAGAGCTGCTTTTGAAGCCATTAATATTTTAATTGATGGTAAGAAAAATGGAACAATAGAATTTGATAATCAATCCAAATTTGCAAATAAATATTATTGGGATTTCGGAGATGGGGATACATCTAGTGCCAAATCACCAATACATAAATATTACAATAGTGGAAATTATCAAACTACTTTAATCACCTATAATAAATATAATTGTGTTGATACCATAGTAATGGATATCAAAGTTGACTTTTTCAAAGGATTACATGTTCCTAATGCGATGTATCTTGGTCATCAAGATTATGAAGTTTCTCACTTTTTACCGAAAGGTGTAGGCTTGTTTAAATATGAATTAACGATCTATGATAATTGGGGGAATTTAATTTGGAAAACCACTGAAATAGATGAGCAAGGTAGACCAACAGAAGCTTGGGATGGAAAATACAAAGACGAATATGTGCAACAAGATTCGTATGTTTGGAAAGTAGAGGCCATTTTTAAGGATGATTCTGTTTGGATTGGAAAAGAATACGAGCCTACTGTTTATAAGCGTTCGGGAACAGTTACAGTTATAAAATAAATGCAAAAATTAGTTTTCTACATATTTAGTTTTTTTTGGTATGTCCAGCTGATGGCTCAGGATCCTAATTTTTCTCTGTTTTATAATAATCCTACTTATTATAATCCAGCGATGGCAGCAATTAATAAAGGGTTTACTTTTCGTTCAAATATTAGAAATCAATGGATGCCAATTCCGGGTAAGTTTAATACCTATGGTTTCTCATTTGAAGGAGAGGTAATTAATAATCTCGCTGTAGGACTGAATGTAATTAATGATGTAGCTGGAGAGGGATTGTTAAGAACTTCAGGAGGGGTTATTTCGTATTCATATTGTCCTATTCAGAATGAAAATCACATTGTTCAATTTGGTATGTCAGGTGGATTAATGAATAAGTATATAGATTGGTCTCGATTAACTTTTTCAGATCAATACGATGAAGTATTAGGTAAAATTTATAATTCCAGTTTTATTCCACCAGATAATGCGGGTTACACCTATGTAGATTTAGGTTCTGGAGTTGCATACCAATTTTTTTATGATACAAAAACAACCGGTTTTTTTAGGAAGATGATGTTAAATGTAGGTGCATCAATGAATCATTTAAATAGACCTAAAGATGCATATTTTTCTGGAAACGATTACGTTCCAATAAAAACAGTTGTACATTCAAAAAATCAATTTTTGTTAGGAAATTATGTCTACACACTTGCGGGTATTTTTGAATATCAAAATAAATTTGTTACTAGAACGATAGGAATGAATTTTCAGTTAAAGTCATCATTGAATTTTGGTTTTTGGAGTAGAAGTGGAACAACTATCAATAATCAACGATTTGAATCCTATATTTCATCTTTAGGATTTATCATCCCGATTAAAAAAATATATCAGATGAGGTTTACTTACAGTGTAGATTTTACTTTAACAAAATTGAGAACAGCCTCTTTTGGTTCACACGAAATCTCACTAGTTTATATGCTAGATGATAAATACATTCTAAAAAAACTTCAGGAAAAACGTCGAAAAAAAGCAATGTTTAAATGTCCTGACGATTTTAAAGGATTTAACTAGATTCTTAAAGTTATATTTCAGTTTTTAAATTTTATCAATTTAATTTAGTTTATGAATTAGTATATTTACCTGTAAATTAAAATTTTAAACTCATTTTTATGGAAAACAATCAATTTCAAAAGCCTTTAATCTATTCCCTGTCATTATTCTTAGGATTAACAATTTTAGGTTATTTTATTTTTAAAGGGTTTAAAACGTTTAGTGATAAAGATCGGATCGTGACGGTGAAAGGGTTGGCAGAAATGAATATGAAGGCTAACGGGTCTTCGATTTCGATTCGTTTTTCTTTTTCTGGAGATGAACTTCAAGATGTTATCAAAGCAACAGAGAAAAAAAAGAAAGCAATTTTAACTTTTTTGAAAAAATCGGGTTATGCAAGTAAAGATTTATTCGTGTCTGATTTGAGTGTGACTGATTACGAAAAATACTATGAAAATCAATGGGTAGAGGGGAAAGAAGTGCAAGTAAAAATTGATCGTTATGTTATTTCTCAAAATATTGAAATCAATTTTAAACAGGTAGAAAAAACAGAATCAAATGCTTCAAAAATCACCTTAGATTTGGTAAGTAACGGTTTAACTTCACATGTATCTACGAGTTATACTTTCCCTGAATTAAATACCATCAAGCCGAGATTAATAGCGGCAAGTACGAAGAATGCACGTATTTCAGGAGAACAATTTGCGAATGATTCTCAGGCGAAATTAGGGAAAATCAAAACGGCATCCCAAGGTCAAATTTCGATTGCAGGCGATTATAATTATTCCGATGAAAATGGAGGAAATAATGAAGTTCCAGAAGAACCTTATATGCGTAAGGCAAGAGTTGTGAGTACAATCGTATTTTTCTTAGAATAAGATGAAACAAATCATTTTTAGTTTATTGTGTTTATTATCAGTTACGTACTCGATTGCACAAACACAAGGAGTTGCCTATACCGCTGTTGGTAAAGGAGTTGCTACCACATTTTTGACAGATTATCAATGTTTAGGAATCAATCCTTCTGCTTTGGGATGGGGTACCGGTTATGATGATAAAAAATGGACGATGGGGTCCTCAGAATTTGCCTTCGGAATGTATTCGGATGTATTGACAAGTCAAAAATTAAAGAATTTTTCAAATGCACTTTGGTCCTCCATCAAAGGGGATACTTCAAATGCTTTTGATTGGACTAAACAACGGGCCGCTGTAGCAGATTATGCCTTAGCCGGGGTGAGTGTTTTTGCAGATTATAATTGGGCGGGAGTTTCTTTTCAAGGTAAACGTTTTGGTGGTATTGCTTTTAATATCCATGAGAATTACCAATTTTATTCGAAGTTGAATCAAACAACTACCGATGCTGTCATCAATGGTCGTTTGGCTTCCTTGTTTGACTCGTTAACCTTGAATCTGAATGGAATCGATGTCAAAGTGGCCAATACTGGAAGTTTATCACCAGATTCAATGAATGCGGTGGTTTCAGGTACAATGTCAGTTCCTTTGAATTTAGCGAGCATTCTAAATGGAAGTAATATTAAAATGTCATGGAATCGTTCTTTTAATTTAGGCTACGGAAGAAAAGTATTTGGTAGAGAAAATGTAGTAGAGGTGTATGCAGGAGTAGGGGCGAGATTGATAAAGTCTATGGCAATGTTTGAGTTAGATGCAACAGCTGAAAAAATCAATTTGTATTCTTCCTTGTCGCCGATTTTTAAAATCAACTACCAAGATATATTAACCAGAGGAAAATCAATTTTTAATTATTCTGGGGGTATTCCTCCCGCTGTAGGTTCTGGGTATGGTGTGGATCTATCTGCAAGTACTTTGCTTTTTGGAAAACTAAAAGTAGCAATGGCTGTAACAAATATAGGTTCTGTAACTTATGATCGTAATGTATATCGGGTGAAAGACACATTGGTGACATCCATGCAACTAAGTGGGTTGAGTGATGTAAATTTAACTAAGTCAGTCAATCAATTGATTTCCAAAGGAGGTTTACTTACGTTGGAAGGAACTGAGAAATATACCTTGGCTAATGCTGCTTTATTTCGTTTTGGGGCTAGTTTTCATTACAAAAAACGCTTAGCATTTGGTATGGACTTAGTAGCACCTTTCAATAAATCGAATCCAGGGAGTATTCAAAATACCGTTATTTCTTTTGGAGGAGATGTACGTATATTCAAATGGTTACAATTAAGTGCTGGTTTTTTTGGAGGAGGATTATATAAAAATAACATTCCTTTAGGTATTAATTTCATCAAAAATGATGGGGCTTATGAGTTTGGTATAGCTTCTAGAGATATTCTGACTTTCTTCAACGAAAACACCCATAATCTTTCCTTTGCAATGGGGTTTGCTAGGTTTAGGTTTTAATGTAGATTAGCAGATTACAAATTACAGATTAAAAGATTGCAGATTATAATCTTTTAATCTGAGTTAAGCATCTGGAATGTTTGGTTCTACGAGTTTTTTGAGTTTTTCGAGTGATTCTTGCCAACCTAGGTAACACATTTCAACGGGTATCATGCTAGGTATGCCCTCTTGGGTTGCGATGATTTCAGTACCGCATAACACTTTGCGTAATTCGATGGTTGTAATCATTTCTCCGGGCATATTAGGGTCGTCGAATTTGTCGGTGTATTTGATAAATTCATTAGGTTTGATCTCCAAATATTCACCACCAAAGGAATGACTACTTCCAGTGCCGAAATTAGTAAATGACATTTTATACGTACCGCCTACGCGCACATCCATTTCATGGACTTTACACACAAAGCCATAGGGTGGAAGCCAAGCAGCCATGGCGTCTGCATCTGTAAATGCTTTGAATACTTTTTCTGGAGCTGCCGTAAAAACTCGGTGTAAGGTAACTTTGTTGGTTGACATGGTTCGTTAGGTTTTAGTTAAACTAAATATAGTAATTTATTTAAAATTGATTGATGTTTCTATGTTTCTTGGGTTTAAATAAAAAGTATCCTCTCTCTTAATCTCCCTCCAAAGTAGGGAAACAAAAAATCTTCCAATTTTTAATTTTTAATCTGCAATCTTTCAATTTTTAATCTTCTAATCTATTTTTCTGACTTTAATCATGTTTTTGGTTGAGTAGTATCATTCTGTGGCGATTTCAATCTTCATTACTTTGCTTATGTAAATATATTAAAACTGAGCGTATGCCATTTTATCAAAAAAACGGAACAATCCCTAACAAGCGTCACGTAGTGTCGAGACAATCAAACGGGAACTTATATCATGAAGAGTTAGTGGGTACAGAAGGTTTTTCAGGAATGTCTTCTTTGGTATACCATTTACATCCACCGACAATGGTGAAAGAGATGGGGGAACCATATTCTGTGAAACCGAAAATTGCTGTTACTGAAAATTTAAAGTGTTTGAGTTTTGCAGGTTTTGAATTGAAGCCAGAGGCAGATTACATCAAAAGTCGTAAAACACTTTTTGTAAATAACGATATGCACATCGGTCTTGCAGCACCTCAAAAATCAACTCCTTATTTCTTTAAAAACGCGGATGCAGATGAAATGATTTTTATCCACGTTGGAAAAGGTACATTAAAAACGATGTATGGTAAAATTGATTTCGAATATGGTGATTATGTGATTATTCCTAGAGGAACCGTTTACCAATTGGATTTTGCATCAGAGGAAAATAAATTATTAATCGTTGAATCTTTTAGTCCGATTACAACGCCTAAGAGATACCGCAATCAATACGGACAATTATTAGAGCATTCTCCATTCTGTGAGCGTGACATCAAATTGCCTTATGGGTTAGAAACGCATGCTGAGTCAGGGGAATTTGTAATTAACATTAAAAAACAAGGAAATATTTATCCTTATACCTATGCTACGCATCCATTTGACGTAGCAGGGTGGGATGGGTATCATTTTCCGTATGCATTTTCTATCTTCAATTTTGAGCCAATCACAGGTCGTATTCACATGCCACCACCAATTCATCAAACATTTGAAGGTAATAACTTCGTAATCTGTTCATTCGTGCCTCGTATGTATGATTATCATCCAGATGCAGTTCCTGCACCATATCACCATAGCAATATCGATTCTGATGAGTTATTATACTATGTTGATGGTGATTTTATGAGCCGCAATGGCATTCAAAAAGGACAAATAACGCTTCACCCAGGAGGTTTACCCCATGGTCCACATCCAGGCGCTATCGAAAGATCAATCGGTAAAAAAGAAACGAATGAATTAGCGGTCATGATAGATCCGTTCAAACCGGTAATGATTACAGAAGAAGCGTTAGGTTTGGAAGTGAAAGACTATTACAAGTCGTGGATGAATCAAGAGATGTTGCAAGATTAATTAACTTTTAAAAAGTAGAAAAATGGAAACAAAAGACTTAAAAAACGTACAAAATTATGCTTATGGGTTAGAAAAAATCTTTGAAGAAGCACAAGATTTTTTACCGATCAATGGAACAGATTATGTTGAATTATATGTTGGAAACGCTAAGCAAGCTGCACATTATTATAAAACTGCATTTGGTTTCCAATCGTTTGCTTATCAGGGTTTAGAAACAGGAATAAAGGATCGCGTTTCATACGTTTTAAAACAAGATAAAATTAAGTTAGTATTAACTACACCTTTAAATTCTGACAGTGAAATTGGTGAGCATATCAAACGTCACGGCGATGGTGTAAAAGTAATCGCTTTATGGGTAGATGATGCTAGAAAATCATACGAAGAAACCATCAAAAGAGGTGCGGTTTCTTACTTTGAACCACGCGTTGAAAAAGACGAAAATGGAGAAGTAGTTCGTGCTGGAATTCATACTTATGGAGATACAGTGCACATTTTTGTTGAGCGTAAAAACTATAATGGTGTTTTCTTACCAGGATTTGAGAAATGGGAATCAGCGTACAACCCAATTCCAACAGGATTGAAGTACATCGACCACATGGTAGGTAATGTTGAGCTAGGCGCGATGAACAAATGGGCTAAATTCTACGAAGAAGTATTAGGTTTTGCCAACTTAATTACGTTTGACGATAAAGATATTTCCACAGAATACACCGCATTGATGAGTAAGGTAATGACGAACGGAAACGGA
>CANGZT010000048.1 GCA_947458955.1 Flavobacteriia bacterium
CAAGAACCGATGAATCTTGATTCTATTTCATTTGCAGAAGAAAAAACAACTTTCAAACGTGATGGAAATGTGTATTTTATTGAATTTGAAAATGAATTATATCCAGATAAAAATTATCAAATCAGCTTGTATTTTTCAGGAAAACCAAGAAAAGCAGTGAATGCCCCTTGGGATGGCGGTTGGATCTGGAAAAAAGACGCTCAAGGCAATCCTTGGGTAAGTGTTGCTTGTCAAGGTTTAGGTGCAAGTGTTTGGTATCCTTGTAAGGATCATCAAAGTGACGAACCAGAAAATGGTGCAAAAATTGCGATTACCGTTCCTAATGATTTAACCGCTATTTCAAACGGAAAATTCATTGGAAAAGATAACATTAAAGAAAAATCCATCTTTTACTGGGAGGTTAAAAACCCTATTAACAATTATGATATAGCAGTTTATATAGGGAAATACACCCATTGGAGTGATCAATTTCAAGGAGAAAAAGGAACATTGCCGATTGACTATTGGGTACTTGAACCAAATCTTGAAATCGCTAAAAAACAATTTACTCAAACGAAAGGAATGTTATCTTGTTTTGAATATTGGTTTGGACCTTACCCATTTTACGAAGATGGTTATAAATTAGTGGAAGCACCTTTTTTAGGAATGGAACATCAAAGTGCTATTGCTTATGGAAATCAATTTAAAAATGGGTATTTAGGAACAGATCGTTCTCGTTCAGGTATGGGGAAAGATTGGGATTACATTCTCATACACGAAAGTGGTCACGAATGGTTTGGTAATAACATTACAAGTAAAGATATTGCTGATATGTGGATTCATGAATCATTTACCACCTATTCTGAATTACTTTATGTGGAATGTACCAAAGGAAAAGAAGCTGCTAATATTTATTCTCATGGTGACCGTTTAAATACGGACAATGACAAACCCATTATTGGTATTTACAATGTAAATCACGAGGGAAGCGTGGACATGTACTCCAAAGGATCTGCTATGATTCATACTATTCGTCAACTTATTAATAATGACGAAAAATTCAGACTGTTACTTCGTGATATGAATCGTCATTATTGGCATAGTACTGTAACTACTCAACAGATAGAAAAATTCATCATTGAAAACACAGAACTTCCACTAGAACCGGTTTTTAATCAATATTTAAGAACGATTCAAATACCAACACTTGAATACAAAATCAAAGGAAATAAAGTGCAATACCATTGGACAAATTGCATCGAAGGATTTAATATGAAACTTCAATTAAAAAATGGAAACTGGATTGAGCCAATAGAAGCTTGGAAAGAATTTGATCTAAATTCCGAGGATTTTAAAATCAATCCAAACTTTTTGATCAAAACAGTAAATATTTCTGAATAATTAAGAAAAATATTAGAAATGATAAAAAGGTAATTCCTATTTTTAAAGTCTAATTTAATAATTGCATGTCTTCAAGTTTAGTCATCATACCTACATACAACGAAATCGAGAACATTGAGAAGATGGTTCGAAAAGTATTAGGTTACCCACATAACTTTCATATTCTGATTATTGACGATGGATCGCCAGATGGAACTGCTCAAAAAGTAGAAGAATTACAACAAGAATTTGAAGGAAAGTTATTTATTGAAAAACGTAAAGGAAAGCTAGGTTTAGGAACAGCTTATATTCATGGTTTTAAATGGGCTTTAGCAAAAAATTATACATATATCTTTGAAATGGATTGTGATTTTTCACACAATCCAGATGATTTAATTCGCTTACGTCAACCTTTAGAGACAGGTAAATATCAATTAAGTGTTGGTTCACGATACGTTAAAGGTGGTAATACAGTCAATTGGCCAATCGGTAGAAAATTAATGTCTTACTTTGCGTCTGTCTATGTACGCACCGTTTTATTCATTTCCATTAAAGATACTACTGCAGGATTCAAATGTTATCATAGAGACGTACTTTCAAAAATCAATTTTGATGCTGTTACATTTAAAGGATACGCCTTCCAAATTTGTATGAAGTATGCTGCCTTGAAGCACGGTTTTAAAATTATTGAAGTACCTATTACATTTATTGACAGAGAGTTTGGAACATCCAAAATGAATTCAAGTATTTTCAAAGAAGCTTTATATGGTGTATGGAAAATGCGTTTCATGAAATTATAATATTCATAATCTTATCATAATGAAAACCTTATTAAAAGGAGCTAAAATTTTCAATGAAGGAATTTCTTTTGTTGCTGACATCTTGATTAATAATCAACGTATTGAAAAAATTGAAAGCAACATCAGCGCTACCCCTGATACAGAAGTAGTAAATTTAGATGGTAAATGGATTTTGCCTGGTTGTATTGACGATCAAGTGCATTTCAGAGAGCCTGGTTTAACTCACAAAGCAAATATTGCTACTGAATCTCAAGCGGCGGTAGCAGGAGGTATTACAACTTTTATGGAAATGCCTAATACCGTTCCGAATACCTTAACTCAAGAATTATTAGAAGAAAAATATACCATTGCACAACATACATCTGCAGCCAATTATTCTTTCTTCATGGGTGCTTCGAATGACAATTTAGATGAAGTACTAAAAACGAATGAAAAGAATGTGTGCGGGGTGAAAATTTTCATGGGTTCTTCAACTGGCAATATGTTAGTTGACAATGAAATGACGTTAACTAATTTGTTTTCACAAGTTCCTTTATTAATAGCTACACATTGTGAAGATGAAGCAACAATTAGAACAAATACAGCACTTTACAAAGAAAAATATGGGGAAGATATTCCCATTGAAGCACATCCACTAATCCGTTCTGAAGAAGCTTGTTATTTGTCATCTTCAATGGCTGTTGAATTAGCGAAAAAATACAACACACGTTTACATATTTTACATATCTCTACCGCAAAAGAAGTTGCATTATTTGACAATACAATACCATTAGAAAAGAAAAGAATTACTGCAGAAGCTTGTGTTCACCACCTTTGGTTTACAGATGAAGATTACAGTAAAAAAGGAAATTTCATCAAATGGAATCCAGCAGTTAAAACGGCGAAAGATCGCGATGGAATTTGGAAGGGATTATTAGATAACCATATTGATATCGTGGCAACAGACCACGCTCCTCATACGTTAGAAGAGAAATCAAAAGCATATAATCAAGCCCCTTCAGGTGGACCATTAGTACAACACGCATTATTAGCCATGTTAGAAAAAGCGAAAGAGGGAATAATCAGCGTTGAGTGTGTTGTTGAAAAAATGGCACATGCTCCTGCAATATGTTTTCAATTAGCTGAAAGAGGCTTCATTCGTGAAGGATATTACGCAGATTTAGTAGTGGTTGATCCAACCGAAACAATCACCGTGAATAAATCGAATGTATTATATAAATGTGGGTGGTCTCCATTTGAAGGAGTTACCTTCTCAAACAAAATCGCTGGAACTTATGTGAACGGCATCTTAGTATATGATGGTAAACAAATCGTTTCTGAACAAAAAGGAATGCGTGTTTTATTCAATAGATAAATGAAATTAATTTCAGTCATAGTATTCAGTATTATATTGGGGGGATGTTCAAATTCGTCCCCATTTATTGCTGAAAAACCTGAAAATTTACTTTCTGAAACTAAATTCAAATCTATTCTTTCTGAAATGGTTATATCAGAAATGATGGTTCAATCAAAAATCACCTCTCCAAAAAAAGTAAATAAGGAGATAGCTCGATTAGGAAAAGAAATTTTGAAAAAAGCAAGCGTAGACTCAACTCAATACACACAATCATTTGATTATTACGCCTCTGATAAAGAAAAAATGGAGGAAATCTACAATCAGATAATTTCCGAGCTAGACAAAAAAATTAAAAAATTAAATTAATTACTTTTTACGCTCTGGGTTATTTCGAAGAAACGATTCCCAAGAATTTACCCCGGATTTATTATGTTCTCCTATTCCATTTGAAAAATGATGACAAACGGCAACACCAAGGCCGTCAGTAGCATCTAAATATTTCGGCATTTCATCAAAACTCAATAAGGTTTGTAACATGGCGGCTACTTGTTCTTTAGAAGCATTCCCATTCCCTGTAATCGCTTGTTTTACTCTTTTTGGTGTATATTCTTCAAACGGGACGTTGTTCTTTAAAGAAGCAGCAATAGCTACTCCTTGCGCACGTCCTAGTTTCAACATCGATTGTACATTTTTACCAAAAAAAGGGGCTTCAATGGCCATTTCATCTGGTAAATATTCTCGTATTAACCCATCTACTCGATCGAAAATTCGTTTTAATTTGTCAGGATGCGTAGCAAGTTTGGATAATTGAATAATTCCAAAGTTGAGCATTTCAATTTTTTTCCCTTTTATGTGAATTATTCCATATCCCATCACACTGGTACCCGGGTCAATTCCAAGAATTATTTTATCTTCAACCATTATTTTGAAATGCTTTGTACAAAACTATCAAAAATAGCAGGTTTTTACTCTTTTTTTTTAAAGGAACCTTGTTTCTTTTAGTCTGTTATTTGTTTTATAAGCAACTTTCGAAAATAACATACGAACAACTTGCTTCGATATCAATTGAACTTCCTCTTGCGTTTCTATTAGCAGTTTTGTTGGTCATCCCTAATCAATGGTTTGAATTTAAAAAATGGGCAAAAATCGTTACATCATTTTCAAGCATTACATCAAAAAAAACACTGATTAAATCTTATTTCGCGGGAAACATTACCGGGTTTGTGACTCCCAATTTGATTGGGAATTTCATTGGAAGAATATACTATTTTGAAAGAAGATATAGACCTAAAATCATTGTACTAACCTTGCTAGCTAATGGAAGTCAATTTTTAACAAGTATCTATTTTGGACTACTTTCTATTACTTTTTTTGGATTCAAACCATTTCAAATCCCGCTATTAAATCCTATATATCTTACTGTATTTATTTTAATTACACTTATTCTTTATTTTATGTTTGAACAATTCTTAAAACGCTTCCAATTTCTAAAAAAAATAAATATTCACTTACTCAATAGCTTTGAAATACGCTATTCTCTTTTGATTTATAGTATAATCAGGTATCTCATTTTCAGTTTCCAATACTTTTTAATCCTATGTTCTTTTGGGGTTCCGATCGACTTTAAATTAATTCCAATTATCTGGTCAATCTATTTTTGGAGCACCCTAACCCCTTCTTTGTGGTTTGGGAAACTGGTCATTCGTGAATCCATTTCTATTTGGATTTTAAGTCAATATATTGAAAACACTGGAATCATATTAATCTCGTCGATTTTACTTTGGTTTATCAATCAAGGAATTCCTGCAATCATAGGATTTCCATTTCTAAAAATGCAAAAGAAATGAATATAGTATACGGTTATATTGTTTTTTGCATTGGATTGTTTACTCTGTACCTACTGGGGAAAAAGAAAGCAAATGAGAAAGCAAATAACCAAACAGGTGAAAAATATCAATCCAAATGCATTTCCGTAATTATTCCTTTTCGTGATGAAGAAGATAATCTACAAGAATTAATAAAATCGATCCAACAACTTTCGAAACAACCCCTTGAATTTATTTGGGTAAACGACCATTCTACGGATAAATCTGTTTCAATTTTAGAAACAACATTACCAAATCAAAATCACACCATTCTTCATTTACCAGACGAACTCACAGGCAAAAAAAATACTTTATCCTTCGGAATTTCAAAAGCAAAAGGGGAATACATCTTGACGTGGGATGCTGATATTACTGTTCGTTCAAACTTCTTCCAACAATTGGAAAAATATGTGATCAATACTCTTTCCATTCTTCCCGTTGAAATGAATCTAGCAAATCAAAAAACAGCCTTTTTTGCAATCGAATTTGAATTTTTAAATCAACTCAATTACGCTGTATTTGGATTAAAGCGACCAATTCTTGCCAATGGAGCCAATTTACTATTTAATAAATCAGCATTTAACAACCTTCAACCTTACCAAAGCAACTTAAATATCGCAAGCGGAGACGACCAATTTCTATTAAAACAATTTACAGAGAATAAACAACCCATTTCTTATTTACGTGATAATTACTTGACAGTAACTACTAAAACTCCTAAGACAATTAATCAATGTTTAAACCAACGTATTCGATGGGCGTCTAAAAATCAAAAAGTTAATGATCATCTAGCTAATGCTATTGGTGGACTAGGTATGGCTTATCACTTCTCTCCGATTCTCTTTCTATCACTATCTTTAAACTATTTTCTAATTCCCTTTTTATTTAAAGCAATCTTCGATTTTATCATTCTAGAACAAAAATTCAATCTAAGAAATATTTTCAACACACTCATATTCTCAGCTGTATACCCTTTTTATATTGTTACTTTAGGAATAGCAAGTCTTTTTACCAAGGTAGAATGGAAAGATAGGGTTATTTAGTCACTAGTGAGTTGAAAGTGAAAAGTAGTAAGTAGAAAGCGCTTGACACTTTTCAAAACTTTCAATTCGGGCTTCTTCAAGTTTGAAAAAGTTTAGCGAATGGCTCGGTGCTAGAAACAAAAAAGTCGCCCTTTTGAGGCGACTTCACTAAAATCATATTTTCAATTAGAAAGGAAGATCATCATCAGAGCTATCTACCAACTGTACTGGAGTAGCTGTTGGAGCAACCGGTGCTGCAAAACCAGTATTCGTATTCTGACTAGGTGCAACAGAACCATTCAAACGATCGATTCTCCAAGCGTCTAATGAATTAAAATACTTTACTTCACCTTGTGGGTTAGTCCACTCTCTACCTCTTAAGTTGAAAGAAACTTCAATTGAATCATTCTCATTCACTCCGTCTAATAAAGTACACTTATCTTGAGTCAATTGAAACAAAATATCTTGAGGATACATTCCTGTAGATTCTGTAACTACAAATTCTCTTTTTGAAAACTTTTCTGAAACTTGTACTGTTGGGAAAACTTTCTTTACTGTTCCTGATAATTTAAACATAGGTATTTATTTAAGATTAGTTATTAAATGCTAATAATGTCTTCCAAGCATCTTCTACATTATTTTCAGCAAGAAGATTTTTGGCATATTTATGTAATTCCAACTCTAATTCAGCTGGCTTGTTATCTAAATTTACGAATAAATTATTTAATTCTAACAATTTAAATTCATTTACATCTGTTTCGTTTGGCAAGGTTTCAATTCCTGCCAACAAGCCTAAATCGTTTTTAGTTAGAATGGTAGAATCTAAAATATCTTTCGGTAAATTGTCAAAACCGATACCAATAGTTGTCAATGGTTTTACCACTTCAAACATAGAAGCCTCATTTGCGTGACAATACCAATTACCTCCCATTCTAGAAACTAAATTGATTTTGTGTTGGTCTATTAATCCATTTGAATCCATAATGTCTTCATCAATATGAAATTTCACTACTTCACAAATGATTAAGTTACCTGCACCACCATTTTCTCCTAATTCAATCACTTCATTCACCTTACATTCAAATTGCACAGGTGATTCAGCTACTCTTTTCGGTTTAACTAAATGAGAATCTAATGCAGTAAATCCAGCCTTAACGAATTCGTCCACGTTTGGAGCATAAGGAGAACTACTCAAGCTCATTTGTTGCACGATATCGTAAGTCACAATATTAATTACAACTTCTGGTACAGCTTTCACATTTTTGTAGGTATCCTTTGTTTCATTTGTTCTACCACTTCTAGCAGGAGAAAAAATTAAAATCGGAGGATTAGCGCTAAAAACATTGAAAAAACTAAACGGTGATAAGTTATGATTACCCTCAGCATCAACCGTAGAAGCAAAAGCAATCGGTCTTGGACCAATAGCTCCTAATAACAATTGATGTAATTTTGGAATAGGTAATTCCTTCGGATTAAATTCTAACATGTGAGAAATAATTATTTTTCAAATTTACTTTGTTCTATTGATTTTTAAAATTCGAATTTTCATTATTTATTAACACAAGCAAACATTAAACAAAAAAGGCTCCTTTATGGAGCCTAATGAGAAATATTTAAAAGATTAATTTATTTTAAACTCTTTAGGGAATTTCAAAACAAACTCTGTTCGTCTATTGATCTGATGTAGCTCCTCACCACATTCTACCCCATCTTTACACTGATTTAGTAATTTTGTTTCACCAAAATTCTTCATGATCAAAGATTCTTTTTTCACCCCTTTTTTAGTTAAGTAGTCATAACAACTCTTTCCTCTTGAAGCTGAAAGTTTATTATTATATTCATTTGAACCTCTACAATCAGTATGAGAAGATAAATCAACCTTTACATCAGGATTCATTTTCAAGAATTCAGCTAAAGTATCTAACTCAGCTAAACCTATATTACTTAAATTAAACTGATTAAATTCATAAAGAATGTTTTCCATTCTAACCATAGGTGCATTTGGAGTCTTTCTAATCGCTAAATCTTTGGTGATTTCATTCACTTTTTCTTTCGTCTCGATCTTGGTCATTACTGGATCGTAACCTTCTTTACCTGTAGAGACTTGATACTCTTTATTTCTATCTAGCTCTGTTTTTATATTTCCTAAAGAATCAGAAACTATTTTAACAGAATCACCCGTTGCCACATCTATAATTTCTACTGCATTACCTTTTATGTCTTTCCCTGTTTCTTTATCTTTTACTGCAGCAAATAATTCTATTTTATCATTTAATACAATTTCATCAGGCTTCCCTTTTTTAAGCGTATACTTTTTAACAAATTTGCCTGATTTTTCATAAGCTAGATAATCAAATAAATATTGATTTTGAGAATTAACAAATTCCATTTTTGAAGTACCTGCTAAAGTAGGATCATATTCAAAATTTACGTCCGTTGAAGTCACACCATCTGCTTCTTTTGGAAAAATCGGTGTATTTACTGCTAATGCTGTTTTTGCTTCTACACCCTCGATTCCTACATGATATAAATCCATTCCGCCTAAAACACTATGACCATTACTTGCGAAATACAAGAAACCTCCCTTTTCAAAAGGAAAAGCCTCATCTTTTTCAGTATTAATAATTGGACCAGCATTGATAGGCTCTCCCCAACCTAGTTGGTCTTTTACGCAATACCAGATATCTAAACCTCCAATACCCCCTTCTCTGTTTGAACTAAACCATAATACTTGTCTAGAATCAGATAAACTTGGATGACCTAGAAAATGATCCGGTCTATTATAGACAAAAACTTCTTCCTTTTTTGTTTTCTCGTTAAAAAAGAATAACCCAGCAGTTAAAGGATCTGATTTTTTATTAATCGTTCTTGAATAATACCAAATTCCACCCAAAGAATCATAAAATGCAGCTCCTTGGTGTTTTTTACCTTTTAACTGTTTGTTTTTTATGAACTTTGAGCTGCTCTCATCATAAACAAAGTGTGCATAAAAATCATTCGTAATATCTAACCATGGAGTTTCTTTCAATGCAGTCTTATCTTTGATAAGTTTAGAAACGGGTTGAATAAACTCAATAGCATATTGATTATGAAATGCTTTGTAAAAATCAAAGTCAAATTTATATCCTTCTCCTTTTTCTAATGAATTCAGATTAAATTGGTCTATGAATTGTTGTAATCTTTCTTTTTTAACCTCTTTATTATCTGTAACTACAGATTTTGACATAATATTTTTAGCATGTGTTAAATCACCGACATATAACAATAGTAGTATATGATTGTATGCATCTTCAAATGTATATTTATCAGAAATACTATATTGATCGAAAACAGCTACTGCGTCATAAAATTGATTCGACTTAATCAAAGATTCAATAGCATGTCTGAAAACTTCACCGTTCGAAGACGGATCAATACGATCATCTAGTGTTGCTTTTTTGTAAAAATTACTAGACTCAAAATATTTCTTCTGTGAAAATAAATTTTCAGCTAACTGTACATTTTTATTTTCTTGAGAATAAACAAAGTTGAATAAAGATAGAGCTGTAAAAAAAGAAAAAAAAGATTTAATCAATGAAAGATTTCGCATCTTAAATGTTATTTAATTTAAACAAAAGTAATTCTATTTATCAATACACTAAAATGAAAAAATTTAAAATTTGAAAAACAAAATGTTAGTAAACACAAAGTATTTAATTTTAAACCTTTATCTATTTTATTAACTCTACGAATCCAGATTCTAATTCTGTCCCATCACCTTGTTTGTCTATTACATAATAATACGTTCCTGTTGGAAGTTCGTTTTTACCAAGTGCTTGACTAACACTCGGTTTTCCATCCCAATTATCTTCATAAGGTTGACTTTCATATACTAAATTACCCCAACGATTATAGATCTGTACTTTTACTCTTGGATAAGATGATTTATAATTTATTTTCCAAGTATCGTTATTACCGTCATTGTCAGGAGTAACTATTTGAGGAATTTCTGGAGTTGTACATGTCATACTAATTGGTGGAGTTGATATAACTTTACAACCAATTGCATCTTCTGCCTCTACTATATAAGTTCCATCAGATACTCCAACTAGTTTTGCATTATTCCCTAAGATCTGGCCATCTGTGTTTGACCAAGTATATTTAATTTGACCTATCCCATTTACAGCTTGAATGATTATTTCACCATCTTGTTTATTACAAGTAGCAGCCTTTTTAGAAATAAGATTCAGAGACATTCTAGATAAATCCACATCAATTTCTACTCGATCACTTTCACATTTTCCTGGCTCAATATTACCTACATAATACAAACCATCATAAAGTTTATCATTTGTATTTAATAAAATTCCTTGTTGATCATACCATACGTAACTTGAATTTAATGTCGGAACAAGACTACTAGCTTTATCTCCATCACAATATTGTTTTTTAACTTGTGTTGCATTTGGCTTTGATGAATATAAGACATCTTTCACTACAAAAATTTCAGATGTATCTTTACAATTATCTTTAGATCTAACCACTACTTTATAATTACCTGGTGCTAGATTTTCAAATTTACCAGTTGTATTAAAAGTTGTAAAATAATCAATGGAATATGTATACCCTAGTTTCGGATTTAGATAATTAATAGAAGAAGTCTTATTACTACATGTCATATCAGTAAAAGAAAAGTCGGAGCTATTACCAGATAAAATAACTCTTTCTTTTACAGATCCTATTGGAATTTTTTTGGAAGATTCACAACCATTTGAAGTGTTTTTAACACTTATTGTATATAAATTATCCGCCAATAAATTTCTAAAAATTGTCGAATCTTTATAGTTTTCTTGATCTATTTTATACCTATAAGCATCACTTGGTATTACATTCTTAACATTTATCTTACCTAAATCATCGTAACAACTTGGTTGTATTGTATCAACTTCAAATGTGATTTGAGGATGGGTACCTATTGTAATTTTAACACCTGATTTAGAACAATTATTTGCATCTTTTATAGATACAAAATAATCTCCTGATGCTAACCCGGTCTGATCTTTAGTACCAATACTCACTCCGTTTCCTGTCCAACTGTAAGAATAAGGAAGAACTCCACCTTTTGGACTAATCGTAATAGCTCCATCTTTTACTCCAAAGCAATTCATTTTGACTGAAGCATCAACAGACGGATTCATAACTAGGGGATCAGGTTGTTTAACTTCGATATTGTTTATCTGATTAGATACACACCCATTTGCATCTTTAACATAAACACTAACACCTTTTATTTCATCTAAATTTTGTTGTTTAGACTTTGTCTTGTCATTAGTTATGATTTGAGGGACATTTGGATTTACAGACCAATAATACTCATATGGTGCTTTTCCATTAGAAACTATTGCTTCAATACTACCGTCAGCATCTTCCCAACATTTGATGTTGGTTATGTTGGTGTCGAGGATTATAGCACTTGGAGCAGCATTGATAGTTGCTGATCCTGTAGCTGTACATCCATTGGCATCTGTTACGGTATAGTTATAGTTTCCTGCAGATAAATTCGTGGTTGCATCTCCACCATAAGTAAGTGGCGTTGCACCAGAAGAAGATAAAATAACACTTCCTTTGCCACCATTACATACAATCTGTGTTGGTGTAGCTGTTAATGTGATCGCTGCTGGTTCAGTGTTGATGGTAGCACTAGCCGTAGCTGTACATCCATTGGCATCTGTTACAGTGTAGTTATAAGTTCCTGCCGTAAGGTTCGTGGTTGCATCTCCACCATAAGTAAGTGGCGTTGCACCAGAAGAAGATAAAGTAA
>CANGZT010000049.1 GCA_947458955.1 Flavobacteriia bacterium
ATCAATACTCAACATTTCTCTATAAATCTTTTGATAACCAATTGAATAACCTAAATAACCTAATTTCAAAGTGCGATTAACTGTTTTATTAATAGTTGTTTTTGGAATTAACACTTCTGATTCTAGATTTAAAAAACGATAGAAGACTTCTGGAGTTAAATAAAAACCTGAGCCTACAATAGGTTTTTTACCTAAATATCTTCTTAGTTGAAGATTGATACCTACCCCAATAGCTTGTACGTCAGAAAGAGTATAAATAGTATTAGTACTTTTTTCTGTATATTCAAAATTTTGCATTTTTAAATATGGTTTTGCCAAACCTCTAGTCGATGCATAAGTACCTATTAGACCAAAACTAAATGAATATCGTTTATTTAATGCCTTCTCTCTACTAATTTGAATTGACCCTTGAACAGCACGAAAAAGATCCCATTTGTAATTCACAAAGCTGTTATTCTCTTGAGTAAAAGATAAACTAGATAAAAAAATTAAACTTATAGAAACTAACTTATTCATATACTAAATCAAATTAAAAATGCCTTACTTGATCATAAGGCATTCAGATTAATGTTGAATAATTCCAATCACAACTCCAACTCTAGGTACAACACCTGAATAGTCTAAATTTGAAATATTTTTGTATTTCGTGAAAGATTTAGAATCGGTAGCTTGAGACAATCTCAGTCCACCACCAAAATTCAAATCAACTGTAAAAATTTGATTAACAAAAACCTGACAACCAATTAATAAACCGGCGTAATACACATTAAATGCATCTTTTCCTTCAGTGTATACTGGAGAAGAAACAGGATCAACATTGTAGCTCGAAACTTTTCTTTCGAAACGATCTATGTGTCTGTACATCAATTGAGCAGCCATGTATATCGGAAAATTTGTAGTGAAATTACCTTTACCTAAATAACTTCTATACTGAAATTCGGCACCATACCCTATTAATTCTTTCTCAGAATCAAAATTTGAACCGTAGGTAGCAATACCAGAAATATAAATCGATTTTTTATTTTGTAAAGGAAATTCTACACCTGTCCAAAACGTACCAGCGAAAAATCTTGGAATTTCATTTTTAACAATGTATTTAATTGTATCGTTTTTGGTATACTTTATCCCTTGAGAAAAACCGGAAAAAGAGAATGCCAAAACAATGATAAACAGATATTTTTTCATAAGAAATAGATTAAAATAATTTATTCAAAGCTACTAATTATTTTTTTCTAAATACATGATTTAGATTTGTTTTTTAGCTGACAATCGAACAAGTAGCTTATCATATAGCTGAACAAGTTTCACTAAAATAACATCACCACCAGCATAAAAAAACACTGCTCCCAAGGGTGGATTTAAAGTACTTATGTTGTCATATAGTACCGGTTTCCATTTCCATGCACCATAATGTGTTCCAACTAACTCAATAAAAATCACGCAAAAAGCAATGTAGAAATACAAGGTTTGCCATTTTTTTCTTCGAATTAAAAGCATAAATAATGCACCTGAAATCAATGAAAACAAATCATTTCCAAGAAAAAAAAGGAGTAGAAAAACGATTAGAAAAGTATATATAAAAATGTTTTTCAACTGATTATCGTGTTTTTTTAAGAATTCTATTTGAGAAAGAATATACCCTGAAGCAAAAACAATCGCATGGCCAAAAGGAACATAAAAAGGTATATTACCAAGTCTATAGGTATACCAACCAAGTAATTTACAGAAAATAATCTCACCCAAATAAGATAGAAAAATCATCGTAAAAATTAATTTCTTGAGTTGTTTATCTGCAAACAACCAAAGAATCAAAGTAAACAGGAAAACAATGAAATTAAGATAGTTTTGTCCATAACTATGATTTTCTGAAAAAGATACGGAATCAAGCTTTAACATGTAAAAAGTGAAAAAAGGAAAAAGAAACAACATTACTCGTTGCCCTGTAATATCTCCACTCAATTTTGATAAATTATTATTCATTGTAAATGTAAAAGTACATTTTATCGAAGTTGAATTAAAATTCAGTGTACTTTTTTTCTATATTCGTGTAGACTATATTCGTTATGACAAAAATCAAACCTTTCAGAGCCATTCGTCCTACAAGAGACAAAGCACATCTTGTTGTCACAAAACCAGTTTCCTCCTATTCCAAAACGGTTTTAAAAGCTAGATTAGAATCTAATCCATTCACATTCATTAGAATAATACACCCTGAATACGATAAAACAGTAAAAACTGCACCAAACTCTAGAGAAAGATTTGAATTAGTAAGAAAAAAATACCACGAATTTATTAAGGATGGAATTTTGTTTCAAGACGAAAAACCATCCATTTATATTTACAGACAAACAACCCCAACCAATGAATTCATAGGGGTTATTGGAGGCGCAAGTGTGGATGAATACAACAAAGACCTTATTAAGAAACACGAAGCTACACTTACTTCAAGAGAATCAATGTTTACGAACTATTTAGACATAGTTGGGTATAACGCTGAACCAGTTCTTCTATCCTACCCTCACAATGAAGACTTAGAAAAAATTTATGCTGAAATAATATTGGAAAGACCTGAAATTGAATTTTCAACCACCGATAGGATTAAACATGAGCTTTGGATCGTTTCAGAACCTCATCAAAAAGCAATCGAAAAAGCATTTGATAAAATTCCTGCTACATATATTGCTGATGGTCACCACAGAAGTGCATCTTCTTCTCGTTTAGCAAATGAAAGAAATCAAAATAGTGAACTTAATAATCAAAATCACGATTATTTTCTTGCTTTTTTTATGGATGAAAAAAGAATGCATATACTAGAATTTAATCGCTTGGTTGATCATCTAAATAATCTATCAGAAATAGAATTTCTTTCAAAATTAAATGATTCCTTTCTTGTCAAACAATTAACTACATCTGAAAAACCTAGTTCAGAACATCAGATAATTATGAACCTAAATAACCAATGGTTTGAATTAATCTGTAAACCTGAAATTATAAACAATGATGATCCTGTAGCTTGTTTAGATGCAGAAATACTCACCAACTACATACTAAAACCTATACTTGGAATAGAGGATCTAAAAACAGATGAATCGATCCATTTTATTCCAGGAAATTTAGGAATCGATGCTATTTCTGAACCAATCAAACAAGGCAAATCCAAAGTTGGTTTTTTTCTATTTCCAGTAACGATGGAACAAGTAATTCGTGTCGCAGATAATAACGGAATTATGCCTCCAAAATCAACCTATGTTGAACCAAAATTACGAAGTGGACTTACTATTTACGAAATCTGATTATGATAAAAGATAAAATTACTGAATTTCAAACTGTACTACCAAAACATGTTACTTTGGTTGCTGTATCTAAAACAAAGCCTGTTGAAGACTTAATTGAAGCATATGACGCAGGACAGCGGATTTTTGGTGAGAATAAAGTGCAAGAGATGACTGCAAAATATGAAGTCTTACCAAAAGATATTCAATGGCATCTAATTGGTCATTTACAAACAAATAAGGTAAAATATATCGCTCCATTTGTTTCATTAATTCACTCTATCGATAGCGAAAAACTATTAATTGAAGTAAACAAAGAAGCAAAAAAAAATAACCGAGTTATACCTTGTTTATTACAATTTCATATTGCTAATGAAGAGACAAAATTTGGGTTTAACTTTGATGAAGTAAAGGAATTACTTGAGTCTGAAACATTTTTTACACTACAAAACATTTCAATTGTAGGAATAATGGGGATGGCGTCTTTCACTCAAGATCAAACTCAGATCAGAGAGGAATTTCAAACCCTTCACGATTATTTTCAAGTTTTAAAAAGTCATTATTTCAAATTCAATCCAGATTTCAAAGAAATTTCGATGGGAATGAGTGGAGATTATGAATTAGCTATTGAATGTGGTAGTACCATGATTCGTGTAGGCAGCACTATTTTTGGAAATAGATAATGACTTATTCTACCAAAACATTTTTTTTCACCTTGTTTTGGTGTTTTTTATTACCGTTTATTTCACGGTCTCAAAATTCATTTACTTTTTCAGGTAATATCATTAATCCCGAAACCCCTGATAGTGTCGTTGCTATCGTGAAAATCAATCCAGGAAATATTTCCATAAAATCTGATTTATCTGGTTTTTTCTACACCTCACTCAAAGAAGGCTCTTACCAAGTAGAAATTAAATCTTTCGGTTTCTACCCTATCAGAAAAACAATTCAAATTCAATCAAATACAAATATAGAATTTGAACTAAAGAAACAAGTCAATAATTTAAAGGAGGTAGTTATCAAAAAGAAAAATACCAATGATATCAAAAATCCCAAACTAGGTCAGATTGAAATTTCAATGAATGATGTAAAAACCCTTCCTTCCTTTATGGGGGAAGCTGATATTTTAAAAGCCATTCAATTACTACCTGGTGTTTCTTCTGTAAGTGAAGGGGGACAAGGGTTTTATGTACGAGGTGGTAGCCCAGATCAAAATTTAGTACTCTATGATGATGTTCCAATTTATAATGCCTCTCACCTATTTGGATTCTTTTCAGTTTTTAATAGTGACGCTGTAAAGAGTGCAAATTTAATTAAAGGTTCAATGCCCGCTTATTATGGTGGCAGAATGTCATCAGTACTAGAAATCACTGCAAATGAAGGAAATAATGATAAATTTAAAATGAATGGTGGTATTGGTTTGATCTCCTCAAGATTGGAAATTGAAACCCCTTTTCACAAAAAAAAAGGAAGTTTAATGATTGCCGGTAGAAGGACCTACATCGATGTATTGACTAAACCTTTTATTCCAAAGACTTCCGAATTTTATGGTTCAAGTTATTTTTTCTATGATTTTAATGTCAAGGCAAATTACAAATTAACCAACAAACAAAATATACAAGTTGTACTTTACAATGGAATAGATAAATTTCAATATGTTAATACCACTGATGAATTTAATGTTCAAATTCCATGGGGTAATTTTTTAACTGCTTTTAAATGGAATTATAAAATAAATGAAAAAACGCAACTAAATTCAACTTCTTATTATACAAAATATAACTTTTCATTTGGGTCGGAACAAACTGATTTTTCAGTAAAACTCACCTCAGGAATTTACGATATTGGTCAAAAAATAAATTTAACCTATAGACCAAATGAAAAACACACCATTCGAACAGGAGTAGATTATACTTTTCATAAATTTACACCATCTTCTATTTCAGCAAGACAAGGCGAAACAGAATTTACCCCTGGAAATAACCCTCAACTTTTTAGCCACGAAACAGCACTCTATGTCTCTGATGATTATTTTATTAAACCAAATTTAAAATTATACGCTGGACTTAGATACAGTATGTTTCAATTTGTTGGACCATTTGATCGTTTCGTAAAAGATGGTTTAGATAATACCATTGACACAATTAATTATAAAAGAAATGAAAAAATCAAATTTTATGGGGGCTTTGAACCAAGAGTATCTTTAAGTTATGAATTTAAAAACAAAGCAATTATACGAGCTGGTTATACATATCATTATCAATACATCCATCTTACATCCCTGAGTTCTTTATCATTGCCAACCGATATTTGGTTTCCAACCACAGACATTGCAAAACCTCAAAAAGGAAGTCAAACAACGATCGGTCTATTCAAAAATTGGTTTGATGATAAATTAGAAACATCCGTTGAATTATATTACAAATCGATTCAAAATTTAATAGAATACAAACCAGGAGCACTCCCTTCTGATAATATAAGCGATAATGTTGATAATGTTTTGGTTTTTGGAAGCGGAATTAGCAAGGGAATTGAATTTTTCATAAAAAAAACAAATGGAAAATGGACTGGATGGCTAGGTTATACATTGGCAAAATCTGATCGATATTTTCCAGACATTCAAAAAGAAAGATTTCCATCTAAATTTGATAGAAGACATGATTTTACGTTTGTGAGCAATTTTAAAATTTCAGATAGATTAACGCTTGGTTCTGTTTTCGTTTTCGCTACTGGAAATACAATGACATTACCTTCTAGTTGGTATATTCAAGAACAAACCATCTTATTTGATTATTTTTCAAGAAACTCTACCCGAATGCCTGCATATCAACGATTAGATTTGTCTTTGACTTTGTATGACAAACCAACTAAGAAAAAATATATTACATCGGCAGGGGAATCGATGGAAGTCCCAAAAAGATTTAGAAGTAATTGGAATTTTTCTGTTTACAATGTATATAATTACGCCAATCCTTTTTTCATTTACTTAAGTGGACAAGGGTTTGCTTTACAAGGAACTTTTAGACTATCTTTAAAACAAGTAACTTTATTTCCAATTATACCGAGTATTACATGGAATTTTTCGTTTTAAAATATAGAATTGTATCCGTTTGGCTTATTTTAATTACGATGGCTATTTTTCATGCATGCCAAAAAGATATCAAAATGGATATACCAGGATTTGAAGAAAAACTGGTGGTAGATGGTCGCATCGAAACGGGGTTACCTCCCTTAATTTTATTAACTACAAATAGGAATATATTTGAAGAAAATTCCTTAGATAGTCTCTTTGGATCATATATATCTGATGCCATAATCACGATTTCAGATGGGACAAATTTTGATACTTTGCAAACCATTTGTTCAAGTGATATACCTGCTGGATATGAAGATTTAGGCGCATTCGTATTTGGTATTCCATCAAATTTGATTAAAAAATTTAAATTTTGTGCTTATTCAACCTTAAACCCACTCTTTTTTGGTAGAGAAAATACGTCCTATACGATTACCATTTCACACAAAGGGAAAAAATACCAAGCTTCAACTACGATTCCAGTCGCTGTTCCCCTTGATTCAATCTATTGGAAACCCGAAAAATCAACACCGAACCACGGTTTAATTTATGGAAAATTATCTGATCCCACAACGATTGGAAACAGCTACTTTTGGGAAGTAATTCGAATAAAAAGAGGGAAAAATAATCAAAATGTAGACACTCGTTTTTACAGAACACGAAATCCTGTTTTTGATGATAATTTTTTTAACGGAAAGACCTTCGATTTTTGGTATGAAAACCCCAGAGCAAGATTTTCTGATTCTATCCCAGAAAATGTAAGAGGTTTATACCCTAGAAACGATTCAGTTGTAGTTAAATTTTCGAGTATAGATAAGAATACCTACAACTATTTTAGTAATAAATATGCACAAATCAATTCAGGTGGGAGTCCTTTTGCCTCACCGATTAACATACCTTCTAATATTACGAATGGAGCACTTGGAGTTTTTGGAGGTTTTGCCACCACTTATCAATTGGTGATTTGTAATGATTAAAGAAATCTTAGTGTTAATATCTTTCTTTTTTTGACTTTCTGAATAACTTTTCATTTTATCTGATTTCATTATATTTGTAAATAACAATACTTATCTCCATGTCAGAAAACCTTGTACAAAACACAGAGCAAAATGTTGATTTCGAAACTTTTAAAAATGAAGTGATTAACGATTTCAAAATGGCTTGTCTTTCCAGAGAAACTTCGCTATTAGGTAGAAGAGAGGTTTTAACTGGTAAAGCAAAGTTTGGTATTTTTGGTGATGGAAAAGAACTTGCTCAACTTGCTGTAGCAAAACAATTTAGAAAAGGAGATTTTCGCTCTGGATATTACAGAGATCAAACCTTAGTATTTGCTTTAGGTGAATTAACGATTAAAGAATATTTTGCAGGCTTGTATGCTCATGCGGATGTTGAATTAGAACCAACCTCAGGAGGAAGACAAATGGGTGGTCATTTCTGTACGAGAAACATAGATGATAATGGACATTGGGTAGATTTAATGCAACATTACAACATCGCTTCTGATATTTCACCTACAGCTGGCCAAATGTCTCGTATGTTAGGTCTTGCTCAAGCATCAAAAGTATATAAAGAACACCCTACCTTAAAAAACAATGATTTCTTTAAAAAATTCACTAATGACGGAAACGAAATAGTTTTTGGTACAATCGGTGATGCATCCACTTCAGAAGGTGTTTTTTGGGAATCAATGAATGCTATGGGAGTGCTTCAACTGCCTATCTTAATGTCAGTTTGGGATGATGGTTATGGTATCTCTGTTCCAACTTCTAAACAAACAACCAAAGGAAGTATTTCTGAAGCATTAGCGGGTTTAAAAAGAACAGAAGAAAAACCTGGAATTGAAATTTTAGAAACCAAAGGCTGGGACTACGCTCATATGGTTGAAACCTATGAAGTAGCAGCTAGAATAGTTCGCGAAGAAAGAATTCCTGTACTTGTTCATGTAAAAGAAGTAAATCAACCACAAGGTCATTCAACATCTGGATCACATGAGCACTATAAAACAACTGAAAGATTGCAATGGGAAAAAGAATTCGATTGTATTAAAAAATTCAAAGAATGGATTTTAGATTTCGATGCTGATGGAGAAAAAATTGCAACAATCGAGGAGTTAGAAACCATTGAAAAACAAGCTAAAGAAGACGTTAAAAACTTCAAAAACGAAGCTTGGAAAGATTTTTGTGATGATATACAACTTGATATTGATGGTGTTTTAGTGATTCTAAATCAGATACTTAAAGAAACTAAATTTCAAGAGAAGATTCAAGCAGACATCGATCGTTTAACGAAAGAGAAAGACTTATTACGCAAGGACGTATATGGAATCGTTCGGGGTTCATTAAGAACGATTGCATTAGAAAACTTAGCATCAAAACAATTATTAGCAGATTGGATTAAATTACAATTAAGTCATTTAGAAGAACGTTACTCATCACACATCTACTCTCAATCTGAATTACAATCTGTTGCAGTTAGAGAGGTATTACCAGTTTATAATGAAGAAGTAGAAATGACCGATGGTCGTTTAATTTTAAAAGAAAATTATTTTACCCTATTTGAAAAATATCCTGAAACTTTGATTTTTGGTGAAGATGTGGGTGGAATTGGTGGAGTAAATAAAAGCTGCGAAGGATTACAAGAAGCTTTTGGTGAATTACGTGTTTTTGATACTGGAATTCGTGAAAATACTATTATTGGTCAAGGTGTTGGCATGGCCATGCGTGGTCTTAGACCTATTGCTGAAATTCAATATTTAGATTATTTAATTTACGCACTTCAGATCATGTCTGATGATCTAGCAACATTACAATATAGAACCAAAGGTGGACAAAAAGCTCCTTTGATTATTAGTACACGAGGTCACCGATTGGAAGGTATTTGGCATTCTGGAAGTCCAATGGGAATGATTATTAACTCTGTTCGTGGAATGGTAGTTTGTGTTCCTAGAAACATGACCAAAGCAGCTGGATTTTACAACACATTATTACAAAGTGATGATTGTGCATTAGTTATCGAACCTTTAAATGGTTACAGATTAAAAGAGCGTAAGCCTGTAAATTTTGGAGAATTTAAAACACCAATTGGAATTCCTGAAGTTGTGATTGATGGTTCAGATCTAACTTTAGTTTCATACGGTTCGACTTTCAATATATGTGAAAAAGCCTGTGCCATTTTAAAAGAATTTGGAGTATCAGTCGAATTAATTGATGTTCAAACACTACTGCCTTTTGATGTGAATCACTTGATTAAAAAGTCACTTGGAAAAACAAATAGATTATTACTTGTTGATGAAGATGTTAGTGGGGGTGCTTGTGGTTTTATGTTAGATAAAATTCTTGTAGAACAAAAAGCATATTTTACTTTAGATTCAGCTCCTCAAACATTGACAGCTAAAGATCATAGACCGGCTTACGGATCTGATGGAGATTATTTTTCTAAACCAAATTTAGAGGATATAGTTGAAAAAGTATTGGAAATGATGCATGAAGTTGATCCTATTAAGTTTCCAAAAATATATTAATCAACATGCAAAGCAAAAAAATCACAATAGCAATTGATGGTTATTCGAGCTGTGGTAAAAGTACGCTAGCCAAAGCATTAGCTAAAGAGCTTGATTATATATTTATCGATACCGGTTCGATGTATCGATCTGTAGCACTATACTGCTTGCGAAATAACCTTGTTCATAACAATGAAATTGTTGTTTCAGAAATAATAAATGAACTTCCCAAAATCGAAATTCATTTTGAAAAAAATCCATTAAATGGAAAATTAGAAGTTCAATTAAACAATGAATTTGTTGAACCTCTTATTCGAAGTTTAGAAGTAAGTCAACTGGTAAGTAAAGTAGCGGCAATAAAAGAAGTTAGAGCAAAGCTAGTTGAAGAACAACAAAAAATGGGCAGTAAAGGAGGAGTAGTTATGGATGGTAGAGACATTGGTTCTGTCGTTTTTCCTAATGCTGAACTTAAATTATTTGTAACAGCATCTCCTGAAATTAGAATTGAAAGAAGATTCCTTGAATTAAGTCAAACAGATAAGTCAATCAACAAAGAAGAAATCAGAAAGAATTTAGAGGAAAGAGACTACCTAGATTCTACAAGAGCAGAAAGTCCGCTCATTCAAGCAGATGATGCAATATTGCTTGATAATTCAAATTATACCCAAGAAAAACAGTTAGAGGTAGCACTCAATTACGTAAAGAGTAAACTTCAAAAATAAACATCTCTTTAACTTAACTGAAAAGCAATAGAAGATACTCTCCTAGCATTTTGACGATCAATTTCATCTTCTCGAATTAATTCGATTGCTTTTTCATTTAAAAACACTTCATCAAGTGCTTTAATGACACCACATGGAATATTATTATCTACTGTATATTGTTCAATTTCAGTGCAAAAAAAATGAACAATTTTATTATTCATCAATTCGAAAAGTACCTCTCTATGTTTTACTCTATTTTGATTCGAATTAAATCGTTCATCTTCTTGAAGAAAATCTAATCCTAAAAAACAAAGTAATTTATTGAATTGTTGATCACTGCCGATTGCAAACGTAAGATATCGGTTGTCTTTTGTCTTAAAAATCTCGCCGTAGGGTGCTATCGAAGGATGTAAACTTCCAATTCTCTGTGGAACTTTTCCCGTCATTAAATAAGATGAGGCTTGATTGACTAAACTGGACACAGCTGCTTGATATAATGAAACGCTTACAAGCTTACCTTTACCATATTTTAAACGCTCATACAAAGCTAGTAATATTCCTTCTTTGAGTTGGTGAGCAGCAAGGACGTCGATTAAGGCTACTGGCATTTTCACTGGTCCACTATCAGGCGTACCATTTAAAGACATAAATCCAGTTTCAGCTTGTAAAATCAAATCATAAGCAACTCTATCTGAATCAGTACCATACCCCGTAATTCGTCCATGAATTAATTTCGGATTTATCGCATCCAATACATCTTGAGTAATCTTAAATTTATGATAATCTTTTCTTTTAAAATTACTAATAAGGATATCTGCTCCTTCAATTAATGAAATAAATTGATCGTAATCCTTTTTATTTATCAAATCAAGAGTAAGATACTTCTTTTTGAAATTGATACTTGAAAAATAGGAAGATATGGATTCTTTGTCTTCAGAAGCTGACTTCCATGATCTTGTCACATCTTTCTGAGTTGGATGTTCGATTTTAATTACTTCAGCACCTAGCTCAGCTAAAAACATTCCGACAGAAGGACCTGCCAAAACAGTAGAAATGTCAATAACTTTGAGTTCTGATAAAATGTTAAAGGACACGTTCTACGGTAACTTTAGCTAAACCTTTTTTGATGAAGTTTAATTCTTTAGCTGCTTTACGTGTTAAATCGATCAACCTTTTGGAAGTTTTAGGTAAACGGTCGTTGATTTTAACGTAAACA
>CANGZT010000050.1 GCA_947458955.1 Flavobacteriia bacterium
CATAATGTTCAACTAATTCAATTAGAATTTGCTCTAATTTAACCCCATGTAACGGGTTATTTTTCTGTTCTTGAGACATTAAGTTTTATTCTTTAATACTTTTCAAAAAACTCACCTAGTTTTTCCGATAACTATTGGGACTAATCAAAGAGGGAAAGATTTTAGCTTCCCCCTTTGAAGAGGGATTAAGGGGGATGACATATAAATTTAAATTATCACCTCCCTTAATCCCTCCTCAAGGAGGGAAACTTTATTATTTCACTAACTTTCTATATTTAATACGTTTTGGTCCCTCATCACCTAAACGTTTTTTCTTATTTTCTTCATAATCAGAGTATGTACCCTCAAACCAGTATACCTGAGAATCTCCTTCAAATGCAAGTATGTGTGTACAAATACGATCTAAGAACCATCTATCGTGAGAGATTACTACTGCACAACCAGCAAAGTTTAATATACCTTCCTCTAATGCACGTAAAGTATTCACATCGATATCATTCGTAGGCTCATCAAGTAACAATACGTTCGCTTCCGTTTTTAACGTCATCGCTAAATGTAAACGATTACGTTCACCACCAGACAACACTCCTACTTTTTTATTTTGATCTGATCCTGCAAAATTGAATTTAGATAAATAGGCTCTCGCATTGATTTTTTGATTACCAATTTCGATAAATTCCATTCCGTCGGAAACTACTTCAAATACAGTCTTGTCTGGGTGAATATCTTTATGTGATTGATCTACATAACCAATTTTAACTGTATCTCCAACGGTAAACTCTCCTGAATCAGGCATTAATTCCTGCATAATCATTTTGAAAATCGTTGTTTTACCCGCACCATTTGGTCCAATAACACCAACGATTCCAGCTGGAGGCAATTTGAAATTTAAATCATCATATAATAATTTATCTCCAAAGGATTTAGCAACGTGATTCGCATCAATAACATTTGTACCTAAACGTGGTCCGTTTGGAATTGGAATCTCTAGAATATCTTCTCTTTGTTTTACGTCTTCTGACAATAATTTATCATAATTTGATAAACGTGCTTTGTTTTTCGCTTGACGTGCTTTTGGATTCATTCGTACCCATTCCAACTCACGTTCTAACATTTTCTGACGTTTAGAAGCTTGTTTCTCTTCTTCTTTTAAACGTTTTCCTTTTTGCTCCAACCAAGAGCTATAATTTCCTTTCCACGGAATACCCTCACCTCTATCTAATTCTAATATCCAACCTGCTACGTTATCCAAGAAATAACGGTCGTGGGTAACTGCAATTACTGTTCCTTTGTATTGTTGTAAGTGTTGCTCTAACCAATCAATTGATTCTGCATCCAAGTGGTTGGTAGGCTCATCTAACAATAATACATCTGGTGTTTGTAATAATAAACGACAAAGTGCAACTCTTCTTTTCTCTCCTCCTGATAATGTTTCAATCAACTGATCATCTGGTGGACAACGTAAAGCATCCATTGCACGCTCTAGTTTTGCATCTAACTCCCACGCATCTAACGCATCAATTTTATCTTGAACCTCTCCTTGACGAGCAATGAGTTTATCCATTTTATCTGGATCACTCATAATTTCCTCATCCATAAAAGCATTGTTGATTTCTTCGTATTCTTTCAGAACATCTACTGTTTCTTGAACACCTTCCATCACAATTTCCTTCACTGTTTTCTTCGGATCTAATTCTGGCTCCTGTGGTAAATATCCCACACTATATCCATCTGAAAAAACAACATCTCCTTGATAAGCTTGATCTAAACCTGCAATAATTTTCATTACCGTCGATTTACCCGAACCATTCAAACCAATGATACCAATTTTCGCTCCGTAGAAAAACGAAAGGTAAATGTTTTTAATAATCTGTTTTCCTGCTGGTGTGGTTTTAGAAACCTTTACCATCGAAAATATAATCTTATTATCTTCTGACATACAATAAATAGATTTTAGTTAAAAGTGTAAAATATAAAATTATTAAGTTTATTCATCATCTAAAGCCATACGTAACTTATGCCTTAACTGACGATTATAAGTTTCCATCAAATACTTGAAATAATTCGGAGTACTCTTCGAAATACATTTTGTATATTGCTTTAATCGATGCTCAATGTGTTCTTGTAACATCTCTAAAATTTCCAAAGCATCGTAAAAATCAGTAGCTGATTTTGAAATCGCTTCAAAATGATTATCTAACGAATAATCTACTGCCAACTTCCCTTTTTCATTGCGATCTAAACACCCAAAATAAGATTCTTTGATACAAAATTGTTCCAAAACACTAGTATCAACACGGTCTTTATGTAGACGATTAAATTCATATTCAACCTCAAATTCAATATCATCTCCTTCCGATAATTTAGATTCCAAAAAGCGATCTGGAAAACGAAAAGCATCTTGCCAATTGATATAATCTTGCCAATAACCAAAACGTCTAACGTTATTACCTAAATCAATCAACTTAAATTGTGATTTATTTGGTAATCTTCGTGAACCTCTACCAATCATCTGATGATATAGTGTAAGCGAACGAGTTGCACGATTGATAATGATGGTTTCGACTGTCGGTTCATCAAATCCTGTAGTCAAGATCCCTACCGATGTTAAAATGGCATCAGGTGTTTCCTTAAACCATTTCAAAACATCTTTTCGATCTTTATCACTAAAAGTAGAATCTAAGTGCTTGATTTTATACCCGCGTTTTTGAAACATTTCTTCTACACGAACAGAAGTCTCTATTCCAGAATTAAAAATTAAGGTCTTCGAACCAATTGCAACTTCTTCATAAGCAAAAAGCAATTTTTCTTGCATGAAGTAATTACCATATACTAATTCAGAGCTACTTACTGTGAAATCTCCATTTGAACCTATTTTTAACCCATGAAGATTTACATCATAGGTATAGGTTTCCGCATCCGATAAATACCCTTTCTCAATCAAAGAAGAAATACATTCTCCTACCAATAATTTATTGTAATTATCATTTAAGGGTAATGCTTTATTCGAACTCAAAGGAGTTGCAGTAACTCCTAAAATATTTGCTTCTTTATAATATTGAAATATTTTTCTAAAACTATTGTAATGGGCTTCATCGACAATAACCAACCCAACATCATTTATAAAATTTTGATTTTCTTGTAAACGATTGTTTAGGGTTTCTACCATAGCGATGTAACAAGGAAAATCATCTTCCTCATTCAACTTTTTCACATCACTATTAATCACCTTATTTCCAACATCAATTGCAGATAACTGCTTTGAAGTTTGAACAGATAGTTCAATACGATGTGTAAGAATTAAGACCTTCTTTTGCCATTTCTCGATGTATCGACGAGCAATTTCAGAAAAAATAACCGTTTTACCACCGCCAGTAGGAAGTTGATATAACAAATTAAAATTAGAACCGTTTTCTTCCAATTCTAAGAGAATTGAGGCTACTGTCGTTTCCTGAAAGGGATATAAAGACATCGCTTCAAAAACTTCTTGATTTTGTACTTCCAATACTTCCATATATTTATTAGGGGGCTATAAATTTACGGTTCTTTTATGGATAAAGCAAAAAAGTCCCTCAAATTGAGAGACTTTTTAACTAAAAATATAAGTTTTATTTCACTACATACCACTCTTCTTTCAACTCTTTCAGTGATTGAACAAGCGGATTGTAATAAGCATATCCTGAAGGTAATTCTGTTAACTTACGATATGGGTGCAATTTACGCTCTCCATTATCTGTTTCAATCAACACATTTAAACGATTAAAAAAGTCAACGTTTAATTCTTTTCCGATTTCTTTTACAAAACGTACGGAGCTGTCTACAGAGCAACCAGAAGCTTCAGCTTGATCCTGATCTACTACAAATACAATCGTAAATTCATTCATCATTCTTGCTTTTGCTTTCAATTGAGAACCATGTGCTTTCCAATGATTAGCGAAAGAATCTAAATTCTCTTGTACAAAAACGGCTTCTGTTGGGTCTAACGGACGATTAGCGGTGTAAATCCATACACGACTATCATCAGCGAATCCTTCGAAAAAATTATAAATCTGCTGCATTTGCGATCAATTCTGCGACATCCAACACCTGAATATCTTGTTCTTTATTGAAATTCTTCACTCCGTCTGTCATCATTGTATTACAGAAAGGACAACCTGTAGCGATTACAGAAGCATTTGTTTCTAACGCATCTTCTGTACGTTCAATGTTGATTTCTTTGTTTCCTTTTTCTGCTTCTTTGAACATTTGTGCTCCTCCTGCTCCACAACACAACCCGTTTGTTTTACAACGTTTCATCTCTACTAACTCCGCATCTAATTTTTCAATCAATGCACGTGGTGCTTCATACACATCATTTGCTCTTCCTAAATAACAAGGATCATGGAAAGTAATCTTCTTACCCTTATAAAGTTCACCCCCTTTTAAAGCCAATTTACCTTGATTGATTAATTCTTGGATTAATTGTGTGTGGTGAATTACTTCATATTTCCCTCCTAATTCAGGATATTCATTTTTCAAAGTGTTGAAACAATGAGGACATGCAGTAACTATCTTTTTCACTTCATACCCTTCCAATACTTGTATGTTCATCATCGCCTGCATCTGGAATGTAAATTCATTTCCAGCTCTTTTTGCAGGATCACCTGTACAACTTTCTTCAGCACCAAGTACAGCAAATTTAACGTTACATGCGTGTAAAATTTTAGCAACTGCTTTTGTGATTTTTTTTGCGCGATCATCAAAACTGCCCGAACAACCAACCCAAAATAAAATATCTGCTGTTTCACCTTTGGCCATCAACTCAGCCATTGTAGGTACTTGAAATGTTGTGCTCATAAATTATTTTTCAAAAACTTGAATAGTAACTTGTTCCTCCACTAAGTCCGTAAACTTACCTTTAAACTGTGTAGCTCTTACCATATGATTATCTATCCAATGGTAATTTCCTCCTCTTGGCTTACCCATCAATAATCCATGGTATTTAAACCCGTGTTGTGCTAACCAACGCTCCGTGTATTCTCTATGGTCTTCTGTGCGAGAAGTAAAAAAGGTAATAATATGTCCTTCATCAAACCATTTATTCAATGTTTCTAAAGCATCTGGATAAACTGCTGCTGTCAACATTCTTTCTGGTTCTTCATTCGGTATATCATCACAGATTGTACCATCAATATCAATTAAATAATTCTTTACGTTTGATGGTAAAACAGGACTAATTGCTTGTCCATTTTCATTTATTGGTATTAATTCCATATTATTCTTTATTTTGTTATTCGTTAAAATCTTTTTTCTAATCTCTAAAGTCTAATGACTATTGACTAATGACTATTGACTAATGACTATTGACTAATCACTCCCAACTACTCATTAATCCAATTACCTCTATCAGCCGGAGAAAACTGCCAAGGAGCTCCATTGTTTTCAATGTTCGACATCATACCGGTTAATTCAGTTGGCATTTTTGACTCTTCCATCACCAAATACCTTCTTAAATCAACAATGATCGATAAAGGATCTATATTTACAGGACATTCTTGTACACAAGCATTGCATGAAGTACATGCCCAAATTTCTTCTTCTGTTATGTAATCACCTAAAAGGCTTTTCCCATCAGTAAACTCTTTACCATTCTTACGAATACCTTCGCCTAGCTCAACTAAACGATCTCTCGTATCCATCATGATTTTACGAGGGGATAATAATTTTCCAGTTTGATTAGCCGGACAAGAAGAGGTACATCTTCCACATTCTGTACATGTGTAGGCGTCCAATAGATTTTTCCAAGTCAAATCAGTCACATCTTTTGCTCCAAATCGTTGAGGAACTTCTCCTTCATTTCCTGTTGTAGCATAAGGATCTATCGAAGGATCCATCATTTTTTTCACTTCTTCCGTAACTGAAGCGATGTTGTTGAATTTTCCTTTTTTCTCCAAATTAGAATAATACGTATTTGGGAAAGCCAATACAATATGAAAATGCTTTGAATAAGGTAAATAGTTTAAAAATGTCAGTACCATTAATAAATGTCCCCACCAGCCGATTCTTTCGATAACTTCTAAACCTCCATCTGATAAGCCGCCAAACAACACAGGACCTAAACTTCCAGAAATACTAAAGTTAAATGAATCTTTTACACCATGTGCAGCATGAGAAATTCCTCGATTGAACATTACTTCATCGGCTCCATTCATCATAAAAATAAAAGTCACTAAAACAATTTCCATAATTAATATCAAGTTCGCATCTTTAGTAGGCCAACCAACTAATTCTTTCATGTTTAAGCGAGGAAGCTTTAATAAATTTCTTCTTGATAGAAATGCGATTGTTGCAATAAAAGCTAATACAGATAAAATCTCAATAAAACTGATCATAAAAGTATAAAACCCGCCCAACGATGAACGAAACAATCTATGTGAACCTGAAAATCCATCTGCAAGAATTTCAATCAATTCAATTTGAGTGATGATAAATGCGACATATAAACATAAGTGCAACAAGGCTGGAATTGGTCTTGTAAACATCTTTTTCTGACCAAATGCAACTAGCAACATGGTTTTCCAGCGTTCTGAAGCATTATCTGTACGATCAATCTCTCTACCTAATAAAATGTTAGAACGAACTTGCATTACGTTTTTAGAGAACCAATAAAATCCTCCTACCACTAATATTGAGAAAATTATAATTGCCATAGATTACTTTTTTTGTATTGTATCGTGATTTTTTAGATGAACATCTGTAACCGGATTTTGTTCAATATGAACCTGTTCTTTCCTTTTACGTTTCTTTCTTTCTTTTACTACTATTTCTGTTTCAACTTTCTTCTTCTCTTTACGACCAAAAACAGAAAAATGGACATATCTTTTTGGATTTTCTTTAACATCAACTAACAACTCTTGTAATTTCAAGTTCGACTTAACTAAATCATTATATAATGCTTCGTCTTTGAGTAATTTAGCTAAGTTTCCATTCCCTTTTTCAGCTTCCTCCAACGATTTATTCAAAGTGTTAATTACTCGGTGTGCATCTGAAATAGTACCCTTAAAATCTGCAGTCACCATGTCATCAGTGATACGTTTTGTATTACCCAAAATTGATGAAATCTCACGGTTATTTTTATTGATGTTTTCTGTTATACTCAACACATTAAACATGATAGAGCTTAACTTCAAACGTTCATCTGCCACCATTCCTTCCACATCTCCTGTTAATTTTCCAAAACGTTTTACTGCAGTTCTAATTTCAAATAAACTACCTTGAATTTCAGATGTTGCTGTTGTATCCCAAAACTCAGCAAAAGAACCAACAACACGATCCACATTATTCATCAACTTCGTTAATTTTTTGGTTATAGGATCAGCATACGCTTGCATTTGTTGCATCATGTCTTTTGCAACTTCTCCTTGTATTCTAGAGTGATTTGGCAAATAAGCATTTGTAATGTGTTCTGGAAATTGTAAAATAATTGCTTTATTAAACAAATCAAGCGCACCAATTTCAATTTTTACCCCTTTGGGTAATTTAATGTCGTGATTTTGTATATTGAAAGTAACCCTTACTCTTCTTTGAGGTTTTTCAAAAGGTAAAAATTCAATTGCGGTAACTTTACCAACACTTACTCCATTTACAGCAACTGAACTAGCTGGCATTAACCCACCGGATTCGTTAAAGTAACCATAGTAAATATCATCACCACCAAAGAAACTGCTTCCTTTTAGAAAATTCACACCAACAATAATTAACGCAATGGATAATATGCCTATAAAACCAATTTTTATTTCTTTTGTATACTTCAAAATCTTATCTTTTCTTACTTTCTATTTTTGCTTTTTCTATATCCATTCGAACCCCGTTTTCATAGGCTACAACAAAAGCTAAAGGAAAACCATTTGTTCTTAATTCGTTTTTCAACTTATTTGCCTCTACAAAGTCATTTTCAAAATTTCCTGTGAGATACTTATAAATTTTCCCTTCCTGCAATTCATCTACCTCCAAACCATTAAATCTTTTCGAACTTAAACTTACTTGTTTGTCAGAAGTCTCTATTTGCACCTTAAAAATAATGACATTTTTCTTATCTGTACTTGGATTTTTAATTTCTATTGCTGATTGTTGAGAAATTTGTGCTTTAGCTAACCCTTCCCCTTGTTCTTCAGAGTCGTTTTTTTTTGAAACTTTAATTTCATCCACCCCTTCTAACTCAGACTTATATTTCCTGAAAGCATCAAACATGGCATTTGCCATCTTGTCTTGTGAACCATCTGAACTTAAAAAGAGTTCATCACTAGGATTGGTCAAAAAACCAGTTTCTATTAATACAGATGGCATTGTTGTTTTGTATAAAACAATAAATCCAGCTTGTTTCACACCTCTATTGTATCTTCCGATTCGCTTGAATTCATCTTGGAGTTTGGAAGCGAAATTGATGGAATGATCTAAAAAAACAGATAATTGTAACTGTCTCGCAATGATGGCATCCGGACTTAAATCAAAGTTTTTATACTGCGAACCTTTATCATGCTCCAAGTAAATTGTTGAGTTTTCCCTTTCAGCTATTTTTTGTTGTGATTCCGTTCTGTGCAATCCTAAAACAAAAGTTTCTGTACCATAGGCTGCTGGCGAAGCTGAATTTGCATGAATGCATATAAATAAATCCGCTTTATTTTTATTCGCAATTTTAGCACGATCGTCTAATTCAACAAAAACATCCGAATCTCTGGTATATATTACATTCAAATGCGGAAAGGTCTCCTTTATTTTTGCACCTAATTTAAGGGCTATACTCAAACATACCGTTTTCTCATTGGCATTACTCCCATGACAGCCTGGATCTTTACCTCCATGGCCTGCATCTATACAAACTGTTTTAATAGCACTTCCGTTATTACGATTCCTTTGCGACAAAGTAGTAAACGCCAAGACCAAAAACACACTTAATAAACTAAATAACTTAAAGTAACGCTTCATTTTTGAGTTGAGTAAAGAGTAATTTTTTAGTTTTGCATCATTTTTGATTACAAACGCAAAAATATTCATATATATTGTCGCTTTTTAACTCTGCATATAGACTTATCTTCGTTTTGTTGTTAATAAGCAACTCTTTTGTTTTTTCTCAGGTTAAAAAAGACACCATTTACCTAGTTGACAAAAACATCACTTCTAAAAGTAAATTTTACGCAAAAGATTCCATTTTCAACGATCTAAAAAACAAACAAACTCATTTATTTGGTGATGCGCTTTTGGAATACGATGGTATCAAAATCACTGCTTCATACATCCTATTTGACATCGATAAAAAAGAAGTTTTTGCGAGTTATACGACTGACAAAAAAGGAAAAAGAATTGGCGAACCCATTGTTTTTCAAGATGGAGAAGAAATTCATGCGGGTACAATTCGTTTCAATTTAAATTCCAAAAAAGGATACATTCAAGAAATGTCCGTTAAACAACAAGAAACCTACCTTCAAATGGAAGTAGCCAAACGTCAAGCAAATGAACAAATTCATTTTCGTGATGGTAAGTTTACAACTTGTGACTTAAAAGAACCTCATTTTCATTTCCATTTATCAAAAGCGATTCTGATACCAAATAAAAAAATTGTTTCCAAAAGAATGAACATCTACTTTAGAGATATCAGTACTCCCATCGGTCTACCCTTTTTGGCTATTCCTCAATCAAAACAAAAGGTAAACATGCAAAAACGAGGTTTTCTAATTCCTAAATTAGCACCTGCTTCTATGTTTGGAATTGGATTTACTGATTTGGGTTATTACCTCCCTATTAATGATAGTTTACACACGACTTTTCTAGGAAACTTATATTCAAGCGGTAGTTATTCTATTTCCAATATAACTGAATACAGAATCAAATATAAATTCAACGGAAACTTAAAACTAGAGTATCAACAAAACAATTCGGGTTTTCCTGACTATTCTAAAAATGGAAAAATATTATTTAATTGGACTCACATTAAAGACCTTAAATCAAATCCGTATTGGAACTTTAACTCGAATGTAAATTTTATCTCTGATAACAACCCTAAAAATATTGTAACTACAAACAACCCTGTTTACTTTAACAATGCCTTTCAATCAGACATCAATTTAAATAGAAGTTTTCCAGGAAAACCAGTAACGATGGGAATGAAAATATCTACAAATCAAAATACACAGTCAAAATCAATCCAGCTAACGAGTCCTAATTTAAACATAAACGCAACTCGTTTTTCTCCAACCAAACTACTATTTAAAAACAGAATTGGCTCAGACAAATGGTATGATCAAATAGGGATATCTTACAATGGAAATTTAAATAATTCATCCACCTTCGCCGACTCTTTACTACGTAAAAAAGAATTCCAACAAATTGCTGATAAATTCATTTCTGGAATTAAACAAGGGGTTACGGTAACTTCGACCATGAAAATTTTCAAAAACACATGGTCACTGACACCTTCTTTTAATTACAATCATATTATTAATTTTCAACAAACTAAGTTACACTATGATACTACTTCGAAAAAAATCGTTTCAAAGAATTATTCAGAAACAGGAACTTTTCAAACCATGAACGGAAGTGTCGCGTTAAGTACTCAAATCTATGCTTACTATAAATTTGCAGGTAAAAAACAACCTTTAATGCGGCATATTATTACTCCAAGTTTTTCCTATGCATATACTCCTATAAGTTCCATTAAAAAAGACTTCTACTTAGATTCAATGAACAAAGAGGTTTCCTATTCCAGCTTTAAAAACAGTGCTTTTGCACAATCCATCCCAAGAGCATCTAGTTTATTAGGATTTAATTTAATGAACACCTTTGAGTTAAAGCGAAAATCTACAAAGGACACTATAACAGGATTTAAAAAGACTAAAATCATTGAGGCATTATCGATAAACGGAACATATGATTTCTTAAAGGACTCCATGAAACTTTCAGATTTAAATCTTTCGTTACGAATCAGCCCTATAAATAGCATCAGCTTCGTTGCTACATCTACTTTTAGTCCTTATGCTTGGGACGAAAAAACCCTAAAAACGAAAAAAGAATTTGCTTTTATCGCTGGCCAAGGTTCTGGTAGGTTTTTAAATACCTCGTTCAATACGACATTCACGTTAACATCCGAAAAAAGCAAACGTAAAATAGAAGAAAACAAAGAAGCCTTCAACGGTACTTGGAATTCTGATATCAATTATTTCATGTTACACCCGGAGCAAATCTTAGACTTTGAAATTCCTTGGAAAATCAACCTTACTCACGTTCTATCCATCAATCAAAACAGTGGAAGAAAAGATGATACCTACGATAAATACACTATCGTAAACACCCTTAGTATCAATGGTGATATCAATATTACAAAACGTTGGAAAGTTTCAAACAATTCTCTCTTTGATATCAAGGCGGCTAAAATGGTCAACTCCCGTTTTACTTTGACTCGTAATTTACACTGCTGGACCCTAAACTTCGACACAACTCCTATCGGTTCAAATAAATATTTCGTTTTAAGACTTAATGCTAATGCACAAATGCTTCAAAGTGCAAAAGTACAGTTAACGAAACCACCAAGTGTGTTTTAAGTTGATTAACTAAAAAGTTAATCAACCCTTACAATTTTCGGAAGCATGATAAGCAACGCTCGTAGTACTATCACAAACATAGACACTAGAATCAGGCGAAAATGACATCAACAACATCATAACGCTAGCGATACCCAATTTGACTAGTTTATTCATTTTTTTACAGACAAAATGTTTACTCGACAAAGCTA
>CANGZT010000051.1 GCA_947458955.1 Flavobacteriia bacterium
CAAGTTTTCTTTCAAAAAATATCAAAACTTTATTCACTTAATCAAGATATAATTAAACCTTTAAAACTAGTTACTAGAAATCTGTTTTTTTTAGGATTAATACCTTTTGGTCTCTTGTTTTTTTATGGAGACACTATGTTTTCTTTTGTTTTTGGAGAAGAATGGTTTATAGCTGGAACGTATGCAGAGGTACTTTCAATTTGGATGTTTATTAATTTTATTTTATCTCCTATTTCTAATATTTTAATTGTAATTAATAAACAAAAACAAAACTTTTATTTAGGTTTACTTGCTACTTTCGGTCAATTGTTTTGTGTGATTTTATTACCATATTTTTATCAAAGTTTCAAACTAGACTTCATTTTATTACTTTGGATTTTATCAGTTTCGCAAGCAATCATACTTTTATTGAGTTGTTTTTTAATATTTAGATTTACTTATAAATTAAATAATGTTATTGGATAAAATAGTTAATAGGTTACTATATGCTTTATCACGAAGATTCAAACCAAATGTTTATTTGATTAGAAGAAATTTCGTTTCAAAGCGAAAATTAAAAAATACTAGAGCAAGCAATACTTCAACATTTGTAGAAAAAGAGGGTATTGATTTAGGTGATAATGTATTTATTTGGCATCATACGATTATTGATGGTTCTAATGGTGTGACTATTGAAGATGGTTGTCAAATTGGGGCATGGAATGGGATATTTTCACATTCAAGTCATATTTCTATTCGGCTTTATGGAGAAAAATATGGTGAGATAAAAGATATGAAGGGTTATATTAGAGGAAGTGTCTTTATTGGAAAATATACTTTTATAGGTCCACATTCTGTTATAATGCCGAATACAAAAATTGGAAAAGGTTGTTTAGTTTCAGCTTATAGTTATGTTAAAGGAGAATTTCCTGATTTCTCCATAATTTCAGGAAACCCAGCTAAAGTAATTGGAGATACTAGAAAATTAGATTCCAAATACTTAGATGAAAATGAAGAATTAAGAAATTATTATAATCAATGGGCAGAATAATAGACAGGTACTTAAATAGTAACGTTTTATTTGTGTTGATTTTAGTTGGAATTTTTATATTCCCAATGATAACTATATCTACAAAATTACCTCATTTTGAACTGACTGATTTATTAGTTCCACTTTTAATCTTTAGAATATTAAAAGACAATAGGTTTAATCTAACTATTAGAATGAAACAGATTTTAATTGCTGTTTTTTTGATATTATCTATTTCATTGGTTATTAATTTTAAATATAATTCATATAATGATTTGTTTGAATACTATAAATACATAAAAATATTTCTGTTTGTTTATTTTGCTAAAATTTATTTTTTTGAAAATAAATTTCTAGATAAAACGATTGACTTTATCTTCATAATATTATTTCTATTGAATATTTTGCAGTATTTCAATTTGTTTAATTTCAACTATTTGATAGAACCTTTGTATGCAGATATTAAACACCTAGTTTATTTTGGAAAAAATACGCTAGGTGAACCTGACACCAAAAGACTTTTGGGCACATTCGGTAATCCAAACAATAACTCACTAGGGTTATCTTTTTTCTTTTTTTATTATTTATTTAATAAGAGAAAGAATAAGATCAAATATTTATTCGTCTTCTTATCCATACTATTAATTTTAGCTTCTCAATCTAGAACAGGATTTTATGCAGTAACATTGATATTTGTTGTTTTCCTATTTACAAATTGTAAAGAATTGCGGTTTAAATTATTCTATGTTTTATTGTATCTATTTTCATTTTTTATTATAAATAGATTTCAAGATTTTGAAAAGATTATCTCAACTAAAAAGGAAGAGTCTGTTTTACAGGTTGATCATAAAAAAAATAATGTAATTAAGTTAAAACAAAATAAAGATGTATTAAATAATAAAGACGTGTCCGGAACAAAATATTTATCATCGGTAGATTTTGAAGATATGGATCAGAATACAAGTATAAACTCTAGAATAAAGATTTGGAGTGAATTACTAAAGATGATTAAAAATAAACCCATATTTGGCCATGGACCACAAAAAAATTTCTTTTATGATAGAAATTTATATCCTGAAAATGAATATATTCTGATTTTATGGAGATTTGGTATTTTAGGTTTGACGGCATATATTTTTGTTTTATTTTTTCCCATATATAAATCTTTTAGAAAATTTGGTTGGAAACTTGATTATAATTTGTGTTTTCTGATTCTGATTTCTATAACTGCAATTACAAATTTACCATTGTGCGAACCTCGGATAAGTATATTATTCGCAATTTCGTACGGTTTTATATTGAAAAACCTTGAGTCTGATGAAAAAAAAATTATTGTTAATTAGTTCTTATTCAGTTCATTTATTGAATTTTTACGAGCTGATTAAAGAGTATTTTGATGAAATTCTTATCATTACAAATAAATACGATAATAGATTTATTAATCATAAAGTTGTAAATTTTTCACTTTTAAGCACATTTAAAACTTCTAAAGTAATTTCAAAAGAATTCGATCAATTTTCACCCTCAATTGTTCACATACATCAAGCCAACACAGTAGCATTACAAACTAAATTGGCTTTAAAAAATAAGAAAATTCCGTTATTATTAACATTTCTAGGGAGTGATGTACTTCACACACCTAACAAAAGTTTTTTTCATAAATTTTTGTTTAAATATTCAACAAAAAAGATTCAGTATTTTACTTCAGATTCAGTTTATATGGCAGAAATTGCTCAAACTTTAATGTCGGAAAATAAAAAGATTTTGATTGCAAATTTTGGTATAAAAACGGATCATAATGATCAAATTTTGAAGGAAAATATCGTTTATTCAAATCGTCTACATAAAAAATTTTATAGAATAGATCGAATAATTGATGAGTTTCATCGTTTTAGACAATCTCGAATTAATGAGAATTGGAAACTCGTAATTGGAGCAACAGGAGAAGAGACGGATAATCTTAAGAAGAAAGTTAAACAATTAGATATAGAATCGTATGTTGATTTTGTTGGGTGGTTAAATAATGAACAGAATAGTTATTTTTATAACAAATCAAAAATATTTGTTGCTATACCTGAAAATGATGCAACTTCAATTAGTTTATTAGAAGCAATGAATGCAGGATGTATTCCGTTTGTGATTAATGTACCCTCGAATAGAGAGTGGATCTTAGATGGTTGTAATGGTGTTTTAATTAATGATGTTAATTCTAATTTTCTAGATAATATTGATAATTTGAATTTAGATCTATTGAAAGATGTGAATAGAAAAATGATAGAGTCAAAAGGTACAATAGCGGTAAACAAAAAACGATTTTTTGATTTTTATGAAGAAATTTTAGTTCAATTTAAAACTAACGCTTAAAATGATTATTTGTCAAATTACAACTGTTCACAACAGATATGATGATCGTATTTTTTACAAACAATGCTCAAGTATTGCTTCACAAGATAATAAAGTATATTTAATAGCTAATTCAACTGAAAACTTTATTGAAAATAATGTTGAATTTATTGGTTTAAAAGAGAAAAAAACTCGATTCGGTCGATTTTTTAATATGATAAATGCGTTTAATAAGTCGAGAAAACTGAATGCTGATATTTATCACTTACATGATCCTGAATTAATTATAATTGGTTTATTATTAAAGCTTTTAAATAAAAAAGTGATTTTTGATTTTCATGAACTTGTGTTTTTTCAAATTAAAGATAAAGAGTGGTTAGGTAGAATTAGATTCTTTATCGCCTTTCTGTATAAATTTTTAGAAAAATTAGCTGTAAAGTATTTTGATGGTTTAATCTTGGCAGAAGATGGTTATTTTCCATATGTTAAAGAAAACTACAATAAATACGTAAATAAGTTTGTGTTTATTCGAAACTTTCCAATTCTTGAGTTAATAAACCAAAAAGACAAAAATAAAATTGATCGAGATCCCTCGAAATTTATTTTAATTTACGCTGGTGGTTTGTCTGAAATAAGAGGGATTTACGAAGTTATCTCTTCACTTGATAAAGTAGAAAATGTAGAACTATGGTTACTAGGTCCTTGGGAGAGTGAAGAATATGAACTTAAATGTTCTAATCTAAAGTCATTTAATAAAGTAAAGTATTTCGGTGTTTTAAAAATGAAAGATGTTTATGGTTATATGAAATTAGCAGATGTTGGAATATCAACACTTTATCCTAAAGAAAATTATTTGACAAGTTTACCTGTTAAAGCTTTCGAATATATGGCGTGTGGTCTTCCTATTATTATGTCTAATTTTGAATTATGGCAAAAGATGTTCTCTGAATGTGCATTATTTGTTAATCCAAAAGATGAAAATGACATCTCTGATAAAATAAATATATTAAAACAAAATAAAGAGTTGATACTAGAATTAGGTTTAAAAAGCAAAGAAATTGTGAACAGAGAATATTCTTGGGAAACAGAAAGTAAAAGGCTAATTTCACTATATAAATCAATATATGCAAATTAAACGAGTAGACATACAATCGAATGATTTTAAAAGTTTAACGTTGAATGATTCTGTGTTCTTGTCTTTTGAATGGATTATGTTATTTGATAATCATCAATTTTATACTATAAATGATAATGATGATACAATTATTGGAGGTTTTGTAGTCCAAACGAAGCGTGTTTTAGGTCAAGAGATTATTCAAAACTTACCTTACACTCCGAATATTTCATTGTTTTTCAATAATAAAAGTAAGAATTTCGCAAATAATAAATCAAATGAAAAGCACTTAATTTCTCTTTTGTCGGGTAATTTCAAATCCAATTTAATTTCCAAATTTGCCTTTCCAGTGGGGTTTAACGATCTTCAGCCATTTATTTGGGATAATTATAAAGTAATTCCAAACTATACTTATAGAATAGACTTAAATCAGGAATTATCCTCAATATCAGCAAAAATGTCACCTCAGAGAAGGAATGAATTAAAAAAAGCTGAAAAAGATGGTGTAGTTGTAAAACGAAACTATGATAACAATTTAGTTCTTGAAATTATTAATAAAACATTTGATCGAAAAAAATTAAAAGTATCGAGTCGTATTATCAATAAAATTCTATTTGAATTTGCAAATAATGAGAATAGTTTTTCATTTATTGCATATAAAGATGAACTTCCTATTGCTGCTACCTTTTGTATACATGATCAAAATACTGTATATTATTTGTTAGGAGGCTATGATAATTTTAATAAACACCAAAGTGCTGGAGCTTTATGTGTTTGGAATTCAATTCAACTTTCGAAAGAATTGAATAAAAAGATTTTTGATTTTGAGGGTTCGATGTTAAAACCTGTTGAGCGATATTTTAGAGATTTTGGAGGAGACTTAGTCGCTTATTATACCGTTAATAAAGCTAGTTTTCTTATTGAAATTGTGTTGAAAATGTTTAAAAGAGCATATTTTTAAAATGAGGATTTTAATTTTAACTCAGTATTTTCCACCAGAAGTAGGTGCACCACAGAACAGATTATTTGAGTTGGCTGTTCGATTGCAAAAAAATGGTATAGACACTACTATTCTAACTGCAATGCCGAATTATCCTCAAATGAAAATTCATGAAAAATATAAAAATAAGATTTATACGAGAGAAAATATGTCCGGATTAGATATTTATCGCTCTTGGATTTTTGTATCTCAAAAAAGATCTATCGTTTTTAGATTATTAAATTATTTTTCGTTTGTATTTTCCTCTTTATTTTTAGGGTTATTTCTACGTAAGAAAGTAGATTTTATTTTTTGTGAATCTCCACCGCTTTTTCTGGGAATTACTGCACATCTTTTATCCAAGTTTAAAAGGGCTAAATTAATATTTAATGTTTCTGATCTTTGGCCTGAAAGTGCAGAAAAATTGGGTATAATTGAAAATAAGTTTTTTTTAAATCTATCAACGCGACTAGAAGAATTTTTGTACAAAAACTCGATATTTATTACTGGACAAACTCAAGGAATCGTTCATAATATAAAAAGACGTTTTCCATCAAAAAATGTCTATTGGTTGCCAAATGGTGTTGATTTAAATATCTATAATTTCTCTTCCAGTGAGTTAGAATCTAATGTCTTAATTTCTTATGGGGTTAAACCAGAGGACAAGGTTTTTTTATATGGAGGAATTATTGGTTATGCACAAGGATTAGAAATTATTGTTGAGGCTGCAAATTTGTTGCAATCTGAATCTAAAGTTAAATTTGTTTTATTGGGGAATGGGCCGGAAAAACAAAAGTTAATTGATTTAGTAGCTCATTATAAGTTAGATAATGTTATTTTCATTGATACCGTCCAAAAAGCGATGATGCCTAGTATCGTTAATTCAATTACTGCTGCAATCATACCGCTAAAAAAACTAGATTTATTTAAAGGAGCAATTCCTTCAAAAATATTTGAAAATTTAGCAATGAAAAAACCAATTCTTTTGGGAGTTGATGGAGAAGCAAAAGAGTTGTTTATAGATCAAGGTAATTGCGGTTTATTTTTTGAACCTGAAAATTATGTTGATTTAAAAGATAAAATAGTAGAACTTTTACACCGTCAAGATAAAGTGAAAGAGCTTGGTGATAATGGTTTTAACTTTGTTAAAGAAAATTTCAACAGAGATAAAATTACTTTAGATTTTATAACCGAACTACATAAAATTGATAGCTGATGGGATTGATATTAAGAGTAGATGTAGATAAGCCTTATGGACATTCTAACTTTTTTTACAAAATAATAAGTAAAATATCAGAAGATTTTTGGTTTCCAAATATTTCATTTATTTATCTATTTCATCTTAAGTGTTTTTTAAGGTATTGCAATAAAAATAGTGTGAGAGGTTACTTTTACCATAGAATGTGTACTGTACCTTCTCTTTCAATATATAATTTATTGAATAAAGGAAATCATAAAATTGGTTTTCATGCTGAAAATACAAGATCTATAGAAACTTTTGAGAGAGAATTAGTAAAGTTCAAGTCGAATGCATATTGTAAAACTTGTGATTCTTTTACAAAACATGGAAGTGGAACCTATAAATTAGGTAAACATCATTATCCTCCTTACGAAGAAAATAAGTATATAGATTGGGCTAGGCGTTTACAAATCAAATTTCCATTTGGGAATGGAATCGCTAGCAATAGTAACGATTTTAATATTGAAAATGGGTTTTATAAAAATATGTTTTGGTTAGAACCAGAATATAGATCTGAAAGTCTTTCTTTAATAGAAGAAATAATTGAAATTGCAAAGCATCAAGATGTACCTGTGTTAATACATCCTTGTAATTTTTATACTTTTAAAGTTGTTCGAAAAGAATTTGAAAAACTAGTTGAGCTTGCAAAAATTAATAACATAGAATGGGTTATATAAAAGATATATATTGTAATTCGAAAAGACATGATTACGATAGTGTTCTCATTGCGTTGATTTCTTTTTTTCTTCCATTTAGAAAGGAAATTTCATTTGTTTTGTGTTTATTCGGTTTAATCCTATTGATTTTTTCAAAAGTTAGAAGAAATGTTCTAATCGAAAATCTGGTTAAAAATCAAAGTGTTTTGCTACTTAGTATACTATTTACACTTTATCTTGTAGGGTTGACTTATTCTACTAATATTTCTTTCGGGTTTAAAGATATTGATACAAAATTACCTTTACTTTTATTACCATTATTGTTATTGTCTATTAATCAATTAAGTTTAACAAAGGCAGTTAAATTTTTCATTTATGGTTGTATTAGTACTTCCTTTATATGTTTAATAAATTCATTCATAATTTATTTATCCTCACATAATTCAACTGTTTTTTTCTACGACGATCTTTCCATTTTTATGCATACGAGTTATTTTTCAATGTATATCTTGATGGCTCTTATTTTTTCATACTTTTTCTTTCAAAATTCTTTAAAGAATAAAAATTATAAAGCAGTTTTTTTATATGCGTTCTTCATTTTTGTTTTTTTATTGATGATTTTTCTACTTTCCTCTAAGGCTGGTGTTGCTATTGCTTTGTTTTTGATTTTTATATTAGTAATTCATGACATATTTTTCATAAAAAAAATGGTATTTACTACTATGATGATTACACAAGCACTACTTTTTACTTTAGCTATTCCTAGTGTGACCAAATATGTTTTTAATAGATTTGAATCAGCAAATGAGGTATCAAAAGTTAAAATTACACCAACTTCAAAGACTAATAGTACAACTTCTAGATTGGTGATTTATAAAAGTACTTTTCAAGTATTTCAAGATAATAAGTTTTTCGGAGTTGGTACAGGGGATATTAAAGATGAATTATTTAAAAAATATAAATTAAATAATTTTCAATATGGTATAGATCAGAAGTATAATTCTCATAATCAATATTTACAATTTTTAGCAACCTTTGGTATTTTTGGAATAGTGATAATTTTAATTTCTTTAATTTTTCTGTTTATCAAAAAAAGTTTCAGTTTAAATTTTATTTTCTTTTTGTTTCTACTGATTTTTTTGATCAATATTTCTGTTGAGTCTATGTTAGAAACAAGAGCTGGTGTTGAATTTTTTACTTTTTTTTATACAATTTTGAATATCAAAAATATTAATTATGATTCCTTTTTCTCCACCTCGCATCGATGATGCAGTAATTAATGAAGTAAATGCGGCATTAAGAAGTGGCTGGATTACGACTGGTCCACGAACAAAAACATTTGAAAAAGAAATAACTGAATATTGCGGTTGTAAAACAACAGTGGCGGTAAATTCTTGGACAATGGGTATGCAAGTACTTTTACATTGGTGGGGGATAGGTCCAGGAGACGAGGTAATTTTACCTGCCTACACTTATTGTGCTAGTGCAAATGTGATTGTTCATTCAGGAGCAACTCCAGTTATGGTTGATGTAAATCAAGAAGATTTTAATATTTCGGTTGATGCCATTAAAAAAGCAATTACACCGAAAACAAAAGCAATAATAGCTGTTGATTTAGCTGGTTTTCCATGCGATTATCAACAAATTTTTGATGTGGTTAAAAGTCAAGAGGCATTACGTCAATTTTCTCCAAACAACGATTTACAACAAAAATTGGGGCGGATTTTATTGATTTCTGACGCTGCTCATAGTTTTGGTGCTTCAATTTCAGGTGTTCGATCAGGTGCATTGGCAGATATTAGTACCTTCTCTTTTCATGCGGTCAAAAACCTAACTACTGCCGAAGGGGGCGCAATTTGTTTTAATTTACCGGCTGTTTTTGATACAGATGAAATTTATAAAGAGTTTTGCACGAAAATTTTACACGGACAAAATAAAGATGCTTTAGCCAAAACACAAAAGGGAAATTGGAGATATGATGTTGAAGAACCTGGTTTTAAATGTAATATGACAGATATTCAGGCTGCGATTGGTTTGATTGAATTAAGAAGATATCAGGAGAATTTAGACCGAAGAAAGGCTATTTTTGAAGCATATGATCAAGCATTTAGTTCAGAAGATTGGGCTATTATTCCGCTCCATACAACTGAAAATAAAATTTCATCCTATCATTTATATCAATTAAGAATTGCAAATGTTACTGAACAACAAAGAGATGCTATTATGCAAGCAATTTTTGATCAAGATGTTTCGGTGAATGTCCATTTTTTACCATTACCTACTTTAACAGCTTACAAAAAACGTGGGTATAAAATGGAAGATTATCCTGAAACATGGAATAAATACCACAATGAAATTTCTTTACCAGTTTATTATGATTTAAACGATAAATTGGTATTAAGAGTTATCGAGGCAGTGAAGATTGCTGTAAAACAGGTGTTAAGTTAATGAAGAGAGCTTTAGATATCGTAATAGCAATTATTATTCTAGTTTTTTTTCTTCCTTTAGGTTTATTGATATCACTTTTGATAGTATTAGAATCTAAAGGAGGTGTCTTTTACAAACAAGAACGAGTTGGTCTTAATGGTAAACCTTTTGGTTTATTGAAATTTCGTTCTATGCGTCCTAACGCAGACCGATTAGGGCAACTTACTGTGGGTGATCGTGACCCAAGAGTCACAAATATTGGGCATTTTATTCGTAAATATAAGCTTGATGAATTCCCTCAATTTATAAACGTTCTCATTGGAGATATGAGTATTATCGGTCCTAGACCTGAAGTAAAAAAATACGTTGATTTGTACACAATAGAACAGCGTACAATTTTAAAAGTGAAACCAGGCATTACGGATTACGCTTCGATTGAATATTTTGATGAGAGCCGTTTGTTAGGGGAGTCAGAAAATCCTGAACAAACCTATGTTCAAGAAATTATGCCAGCAAAATTGATTCTGAATAAAAAGTACTTAGACAATCCAACAATTTTTCATGATTTGAAAATTATGTGGTTAACCTTTAAAAAGATTATTTCATAACTGTATACATGCAACAGTCTGATTTTTTTCAATCTGTTTTTCAAGTGGTAAAACTGATTCCCAAAGGTCGCGTCACTTCGTATGGAGCAATTGCTGCTTATTTAGGGACAAAAAAATCAAGTCGAACGGTTGGTTATGCGATGAATGCTTCTCATGCTATTCCTGGTATTCCAGCACATAGAGTAGTGAATAGAAATGGAATGTTGACGGGAAAAATGCATTTTGATACGCCTTATCGCATGCAAGAATTACTCGAGTTAGAGGGAATTAAAGTAGAAAAGGATGTTGTAGTAGAATTTAAAGAATTGTTTTGGGATCCAACCCTTGAATTAGAATTGTAATTAGTACCTTTAGCTTATGATTTTTGTCACGGGAGGTACAGGATTATTAGGAAGCCATTTGTTGTATTCACTTACTTCAAAAGGTGATAAAGTACGTGCTATCTACCGTGATAAGTCTAAAATAAATCAGGTTCAAAAACTCTTCGATTTTTACAATGCCCCAAAAACTCAATTTCAAAATATAGAATGGGTTGAATGTGATGTATTAGATATTGCGACGTTGGATGAAGTGATGCAGTCGGTGGAAGAGGTATATCATTGTGCTGCCATGGTTTCTTTTCGTAAACGAGATTATTCGTTGATGTTAAAAACAAATCGTGTGGGGACAGCCAATGTGGTAAATTGCGCTCTTACAAATGGTGTAAAACGTTTTTGTCACGTGTCCTCAACAGCTGCAGTGGGAAAAACGTATGATGAAACAGGAGTTGGAGATGTGGTAGAAACGAATAAGTGGGATCCGGAAGATAATCATTCTGGATATGCAATTACAAAATATCTTTCTGAAAACGAAGTTTGGCGTGGTATAGAAGAGGGCTTGAATGCAGTGATTATCAATCCGAGTGTCATTATTGGTCCTGGGAATTGGAATGAAAGTTCCTTATCAATTTTCAAAACGTTAAGCAATGGTCTTCAGTTTTATACAGCAGGAGCAAATGCGTTTGTGGATGTAAGAGATGTGGTGAACGCTATGCAAAGACTTGTTTCTACACCAGAAGCGTTTGGTCAACGATTTTTATGCAC
>CANGZT010000052.1 GCA_947458955.1 Flavobacteriia bacterium
CATTAAATAAAAATTTTTAAACGCAGAATTTCTAATTCGATAAGTAATAGTTATGTCTTTAAAAAATTCAGATTGAATATTTTCGAGATTTAATTCTAGTGGTACTTGTGGACTAGAAGCAACAGCAATCGGATTCGAGATTTCATCTGTTTTACCATCGTAGAAGAAGAAAAAATTATAATTACCTGTATATCCTGCTTCAGCCATTTGAGCAGTATTTTCTGACTTTACTGCTTCACTCAATGCAAAACCATATCGATTAACTGTAATTACTGCATCTTTAATATCATCTAAATTCAAAAAATCTTTATAAACTTTATAACTATACTTTTCATTAACAGGAATCTGCAACTTAGATTCAATTTCTCTTTTAAAACGTTTTTCAAAAGGAAGTTTCTTTTGTGGCTTTAAATGTTGATTACTTTCTTCTTTTTTCTCTGTACAATTAGTTAGAATAATGAGATTTAAAAGAAAAAAAAATAAAAGGTATCTTTTAAGAAAATTCATCTTTTTAAAATTAATCTCTAATGATTTTTATTGAACTATCTGCGCCAATTTTCAATATTTGTGATGGTTGACTTTGAACTTTTCCATTATCAGGTACTACAATATCAACACTTTGTTTAATAATTTCTGGAACAGTCGTGAAGTTAACTGGTGACTTCTCCCCCGAAACATTGGCAGAGGTAGAAACAATTGGTTTTTTTAAAGTTCGAATCAATTTAATACAAAATGGATCGTTTGTAACTCTAATACCAACTGAACCATCTTTAGCTAAAACACTAGGAGCTAAACCTCTAGAGTTAGGATAAATGATAGTCAATGGTTTAACTGCATAATCAATTAAATCATAACAGACCTCAGGAAAAGAAATAGTATACTTTTCAAGCATTTGAATGCTATCAACTAATACAATAAAACTTTTATCTTCTGGACGTTGTTTGATTTTCAATATTTTTTGGCATGCTTCCTCATTGGTTGCGTCACATCCTATCCCCCAAATAGTATCTGTTGGATATAATATGGTTCCTCCTTCTTTTAATATTTCTTCTAAATTATCTAATGCATCCATAATTAATCTAATAAATCTGGTCTTCTTTCTTTGGTTCGTTTGTAAGCTTCTTCATCTCTATATTTTTCAATCAAATCAAAATTACCTGAAAGTAGTACTTCTGGAACTTTGTAACCTCTAAATTCTGGTGGTCTAGTATATACAGGCGGTGACAATAAGTTGTCTTGAAAACTATCTGTTAATGCAGAAGTTTCATCATTTAATACCCCTGGAATCAAACGTACTATGCTATCCGTTAGGACTGCTGCGGCTAATTCTCCACCTGATAATACATAAGAACCGATTGAAATTTCCTTTGTAATATATATTTGTCTTATTCGCTCATCAACTCCTTTATAATGACCACAAAGAATAATAATATTTTCATATAAAGAAAATGAATTTGCAGTTTTCTGATCTAATACTTCACCATCGGGTGTCATATAAATGATTTCATCATATTTTCTTTCTGAAATTAATTTATCCAAAACAGCTGCAATAGGCTCAATTGACATCACCATACCTGCTCCCCCACCATATTGATAATCATCAACTTGCTTATGTTTATTTGTGGAATAATCTCTTATATTATGAACAAATATTTCAGCTAATCCTTTATCTTGAGCTCGCTTCATGATCGATGCTGAAAAAGGACCTTGTAACAACTCAGGTAAAATAGTTAAAATATCTATTCTCATTTTGTTGAAGAATAAAAATTCACAGCTGAACGAACACTTCCATGCGTTAACAAAAGTTCTTTTGCAACTTCATAATCTACCCCTGTTTTTTCTTGTACCATCTTAGCACCTCTATCAACTAATTTATGATTACTTAATTGCATATCTACCATCTTATTTCCTTGAACTCGACCCAATTTAATCATCAAAGTGGTTGAAATCATATTTAATACTAATTTTTGAGCTGTTCCAGCTTTCATTCGAGTGCTACCAGTAACAAACTCAGGACCAACAACTGGTGTAATAGCGTATTGCGCCTGTTGACTCAATAAACTACCCGCGTTGCAAGATAAACCACACGTTAAAACTCCTTGTGAATTAGCTCTGTTTATAGCCCCCAAAACATAAGGTGTTGAACCTGAGGCAGCGATTCCAACTAAAACATCTCCAGAATTGATTCCATTGTCTTGCAAATCTTTCCAACCTTGTTCATAATCATCTTCTGCAAATTCAACCGCTTTGCGAATTGCACCATCTCCTCCTGCAATAATACCATTTACTAGATCAAAGGGAACTCCGTAAGTAGGCGGACATTCACTTGCATCAACAATCCCTAAACGACCACTTGTACCAGCTCCAATATAAAATAGTCGTCCTCCTTGTGACATATTTTTGAAAGCTGCATTGATGAACTTTTCAATATTATTTAATTCCTTTTCAATAGCAAGCGGTACGGTCTTATCCTCATTGTTTATGTTTGTCAATAATTCGATGGTAGACATTTTTTCTAACCCCTCATATTTACTTGATGATTCAGTAGTTTTCTGCATTTTATTAAACTAAATAAGCAAAATAATCTTCTTGTGTTAAATCCATCTCAACACGCTCTTGAATTGTCGTGGTTAAAGTAATACCAACAAAATCTGCTTTTATTGGAAAACGACGATGTCTTCTATCAACCAATGAAACAGTTTTTATTGCTTTAACTGGTTTTTCAAGTAATTTCATCAATGCATATTGCATTGTTTTCCCAGAATTCAAAACATCATCTACCAAAACAATAAAAGAGTCTTTTAGTAAATCTGTTTGAATATTTAAAAGGATATCATGTTGTAAAGGTTGATCTTTATGCAAATTAATTTCAAAATTAGTAACATCTAAATCTGAGTTTACTTTAATTATCTCACTCAAAGCCTTTGCCAAAATCGTTCCGTTGCCACAAATACCACCAATGAAAATCTTGTGTTCACCATAAGAATTTTCGATAATTTGATGTGCTAAACGCGTGATTTTTTGATCTATTTGAGTTTTCGTAAGGACGATTTGCATAGATATATAATTTTCTTATTCAAAGATAGAGTTTCAAATTCAATTTTCTGTGAAATAAAACATAAATTCGTAACAATTGTTAGAGAAAATGTATGAAAACAGCAATAGTTATTGGTAGCGGTATTGCAGGACTTGCTTCTGCTATCCGTTTACAAAATAAAGGATTTAAAACAATTGTGCTTGAAAAAAATAATTATCTAGGTGGTAAACTTACTCAAATACAATTGGGTGAATACCGATTCGATGCTGGACCATCCCTATTTACGTTACCAGAACTAATTGAAGAATTATTTGCAATTTCAAATAAAAACATCAACGACTATTTTCATTACGAAAAATGTGATATTAGTTGCAACTATTTTTTTTCAGATAAAACAAAAATATCTTTTTATTCAAATGAAAATCAATTAAAAAATGAGATTGAATCGAAACTGAACATTCCTTTCAAACCATTAAAAAACTACTTGATCAACGCAGCCTACAAATACAATTCAACAAAAGAAATATTTTTAGAAAAATCACTACATAAACCTCAAACTTACTTTAGTTATCCCATTATAAAATGTATTAAATCAATACCAAAGCTCGATTTATTCAAAACGTTAAACGAAACAAATTCAAACACATTAAATCACCCAAAACTGATTCAGATTTTTAATAGATATGCAACCTACAATGGTTCTTCACCATACAAAGCTTCAGGTATTTTATCTTTAATCCCACATTTAGAATTAAATAAAGGTTCGTTTTTCCCTAAAAACGGAATGCATTCTATTACTGAATCACTAACTAAACTAGCCAAAGATTTAGGTGTAGAATTTAATTTGAATACTTCTGTAAATGAAGTTATTAAAGAAAATAATATAATTAAGGAAGTTATTACAGATAAAGGAAATTATAAAGCTGATGTAGTTATCTGTAATGCTGACATAAAAGCTGCTTACAATAGTTTTTTATCAAAATTTAAAAAACCAACAAAAATTCTTCAACAAGAACGTTCTAGTTCTGGCATCATATTTTACTGGGGAATAAATAAAACTTTCAAAGAATTAGATTTACACAACATTTTATTTTCAGAAAATTACGAAGATGAGTTTAAACATATTTTCGATCTCAAAACCTCTTATTTAGATCCAACTGTCTATATTAATATTACTTCTAAAAAAAGCATAAGAGACGCACCAAATGAATGTGAAAACTGGTTTGTGATGATTAATGTACCTTCAAATGAAAATCAAAATTGGGATAAAATCATAAAAGAATCTAGAAAAAACATCATTCACAAGATTAACTCAATACTTGGTATCGATATTGAAAAACATATCGTTGAAGAAGATTATCTAGACCCAAGACGCATCGAATTTAGAACTTCAAGTGCTGGCGGTGCCCTTTATGGAAGTAGTTCAAATTCTAGAAACGCTGCCTTTTTCAGACATCCTAATTTTTCATCACTTAAAAACTTATTTTTTGTGGGTGGAAGTGTACACCCAGGTGGAGGTATTCCGTTGTGTCTAAATTCTGCTAAAATTTCTTGTAATATGATTGACTAGCAAAAATCTACTCAAAAAAAGTTCCAAAACCAGTAATTTTATTCATCCAATACTCAGAAGTTTCAACTTCACTTACTATCACACCTTTAGAGGTACTTGAATGTATCATTTTAAGTGGCTCACCTTGTTTTGAAACAACTATACCAACGTGCGTAACCTCGTCTTTGCCACTGTTGAAAAAGATTAAGTCCCCTGGTTTAACTTCCTCTTTATTTATTTTTTTACAAGACTGATATTGATCTCTCGAACTTCTTCCGACTTTAAAATTTGAATTCGTAAATACATAACCCGTAAATCCGGAACAATCAAACCCATCCAAACTATCTCCACCAAATAAATACGGAATTCCTATACATTTTTCTGCATATTCAATGAGATTTTCTCTCTGGGGTTCAATCAATGATTTTTGTTTTGTAGGTACTTTAAGTACATTGATTTTTTCATGCTTAGACTTTATTGGATTCAATTTTAAACCATCAAAAATACCTTCAATCGCTTTCGTTAATAAAGCAGCCTTTTTTATGTCATTTTTAGTTTTAAACCAATTCAACTCATCAATCAAATAATCCCTAAGATCTGAAATTTCATCTTTATGAGTTAACAAGAAATGTTTGGACTTTGGTTGAGTTTTTATTTGTTTAAAAATTTCAGATGCTTCAATCCAAGGTTGCTTATCTCTTTTTCGAAACAAAAACTTATCCTGTAAATGAAACAATGACAATGACTTATAAAATTCTGGTATCAACGAGGAATCTAACTCTGGTTGATTAAATAATTCATCTGCTCTCCAATATGTCAAACGATAATTACTTTGTTTATATAACAATGTAACTTTGTTTAACGCCCTGTTTTGAGCATAAGTAGTTGTTAAAAAAATCAAAAAAAACAGAGAAATAAATACCTTTTTCATTATCGAATTTTAAACTAAGATAAAGATAATTAAACATTTAATTGTTTTGTCTTTAAAAAAAAACAAACATATAATTGTTTAATTTTTACATTCGAAACTATACTTATCTTGATAGATTCTAATCTTCTTTATTTTAAGTATTTTTGATTTTTAATTTTGAATCAATGAATAAATATTTCACAATGTTAATTTTATTAAGCTCATTAAAATTAACTGCTCAAAATCAAGATATTAAACAAAGCACACGTAAATTTGAAGAGGTTTATACTTACATTAATCATTTATATGTTGATGATGTAAACAATGCTAAACTAACTGAAGCAGCTATTATAGCTACACTCGAAAAATTAGATCCTCATAGTTCATATATCTCCAAAGAAGAAGTTGATGATGCAAATCAAATGATTAATGGGAATTTCGTCGGAGTTGGTATTCGTTTTCAACTTTTAAAGGATACGCTGATGGTCGTTGGTACTGTTCCCGGAGGACCCTCTGAAAAAATTGGAATTAGAGCTGGTGATAAAATCATTAAGGTGAACGGAATTACAATTGCTAATGTCAAACTCAAAAATTCTCAAGTTCGAGAAAAATTAATGGGGGAATTGGGTAGCAAAGTTAAAGTTGAAATATTACGTAAAAACGAACCAGAACTACTTTCTTTCAATATAACAAGAGATAAGATACCTTTGAATTCTGTAGATTGTCACTATATGATTACACCTACAACAGGCTATATCAAATTAAATAGTTTTTCTCATTCAACTACTGATGAAATTAAAAATAGCCTTAAATCTTTGAATGAACAAGGTATGAAAAATCTCATACTCGATTTGCAAGATAATGGCGGAGGAGTAATGCAAGCTGCAAAAAACATTTGTGACGAATTTTTATCTAATGACAAATTAGTAGTTTTTTCTGAAGGGAAACACCAACCTAGACAAAATATGATTTGTGATACAAAAGGACAATTTGAAAAAGGAAAATTAATAGTTTTAGTAAACGAAAATTCCGCATCAGCAAGTGAAATTGTTAGTGGCGCAATTCAAGACTGGGATAGAGGTTTAATTGTTGGAAGAAGAACTTATGGTAAAGGTTTAGTACAAAGACCAATTTCATTATCTGATGGTTCGGAAATGAGATTAACCATTGCTCGATACTTTACCCCAAGCGGAAGAAATATTCAAAAACCTTATGAAGCTAATAGCGAGGAATATCACAAAGATTTTATTAAACGACTAGCTCATGGCGAACTTACTTCTCAAGATAGTATCAAATTCCCCGATAGTCTAAAATTTCAAACTAAAATTAGAAAAAGAACGGTCTATGGTGGGGGTGGTATAATGCCAGACATCTTTGTTCCGTTAGACACCAATGAATTTACACCTTATTTTAGAAAAGTATTGAATACTGGGATATTTAATTCATATTCTTTATCTTACGTAGACAACAATCGAACCTTATTAAAAAATAAATTTCAAAGTTTTGATATTTTTAATAAGCAATTTATTTGTGATGAATTATTTATGAATACATTTTTTAATACGATCGAAAAAGAACAACCTGAAATCAAGTTCAATGAAAGTGAATACAAAAAAAATGAAGCGTTGTTTAAATTATTCATCAAATCATTAATTGCACAAAACTTCTGGGGTACTACTGAATTCTATAAAATTTATAACCAGAGAAATGATATATTAAATGCAGCATTGGAGACCATAGAAAACAATAAAAAATTTGATAAATTTGGAATCGAAAAATAACATCATATGAAAAGATATTTACTCATCATATCTTGTATATTTTTCTTGTACAATTGCGAATCAAACAATAATAAAAAAGAAGTGTTATCTTCAATCGCATCAGATCAACAAAGCGATGAGGAATTACAAAAAGAACTAAAAAAAATTGAACAAGAAGAAAAAGCAAAAGTTATAGCTGAAATTGCTAATAGAACCTCTATTTCATTTGAAAAATTAACACACGACTTTGGAAAAGTAAAAGCAGAATCAGACAATAATTATAAATTTAAATTCACAAATACCGGAAAAAAGCCTCTTTTAGTTTACAATGTGAAAGCTAGCTGTGGTTGTACTACCCCTTATAAACCTGAAAAACCTATCCTACCAGGTCAAACAGATTTTATAAGTATCAATTTTCACCCAAAAGCGAGTCAAAGCGGCGAAATTCAAAAAACTATCACTGTTGAGGCAAACATAGAAAAGAAAATCACAGAACTTCAAATAAAAGCATTTGTATCAAACTAAAAAGGAGACGATTAACGTCTCCTTATCAGTTTAAAATTTCTAGTAATAGAAATTACAACAAGTTATTTAACTTTAGCACGAAATCCTCAGCAGCTTCTTCAGCTTCTTTTCTGATTGCAGGAAAATCTTTGTTAGTCTTAGCTTTATGAATTTTTTCAGTCATATCATTTCTGAAATTAATCACCTCTTCAATCAATTCGTTAGTTACTTGTGTTTTAGTTTCGTTGTATAATTGAATGCTAAAACATTCTTCAACTACATCAAAAACCATTCTATTCAAATCCTTTTTAAAATCTCTTTTACTAGCCATAATATTTATTTATTTGAAACAAAGATACAAAGTCAAAATAAGGTTTCAAAAAAAGAGAAATGAAAAATATAAATGTTTTTGTACATCATTGATTTTATTTAATTTTGTTAAAATTTAATTTTCATTATGGCAACTACTGCAGATATTAAGAATGGTTTATGTATTAAACATAACGACAAGTTATTTCAAATTATCGAATTTCAACACGTTAAACCAGGTAAGGGTCCTGCTTTTGTGCGTACTAAATTGAGAAATATTGAAACAGGTAAAGTACTTGATAATACATTTTCAGCAGGTCACAAAATCGAACCAGTAAGAATTGAAAATCGTGAATATCAATACTTATACCAAGAAGGTACTGAGTATGTTTTTATGAATAATGAGACTTACGAGCAGGTTAATATTTCAGCCAAGCTTATTGAAAAACCTGAATTTTTAGTTGAAGGTATGAATTGTAATATACTTTTTCATGCTGAAGAAGAAAACCCGCTTGTTGTTGAATTACCATTTTACATTATCTCTGAAGTAACCTACACAGAACCAGGAATTAAAGGTGATACTGCTACGAACACAATGAAACCTGCTACAATAGCTACAGGTGCTGAAGTTAGAGTACCTTTATTTATTGATAATGGAGAAGTTATCAAAATCGATACTCGCACTGGTGTTTATGTAGAAAGAGTAAAAAATAAATAAGATTACTAAATAGTTTTTTTAGGAGTCCATAAGGGACTCCTTTTTTTATTTAGTATTTTCTAACATTGGAACAAAACTAAAATCTCCGAAATTTTCAGTTTGAAATTCTGTTTCTGAAAGTTTGTAAATTCTTTTCATTTCTTGAATCGCACCTTCACCTACCGGAATTACCATTACCCCTCCTACTTTCAATTGATTTAATAAGTCTTGGGGAATGAATGGTGCTCCACAAGTAACAAGTACCTTATCAAAAGGAGCATCAATAGCTCTACCTTTGTAACCATCTCCAAAATATAATTTAGGATTAAACTTCAATTTATCAATGATATGCTTTGCTTTAATAAAAAGTTCTCTTTGCCTTTCTATTGAAAAAACCTTAGCTCCCATTGCACATAAAATTGCTGTTTGAAAACCCGAACCTGTACCAATTTCCAAAACCTTATCCCCTTTTTGAATATCTAATAATTGAGTTTGAAATGCAACTGTAAATGGATGTGAAATTGTTTGACCTGCTCCAATCTGAAAAGCAATATTTGTATATGCCTGTTTTTCAAAAGCTAAGTCAAGAAAAAAATGCCTAGGAACTGAATCAAAAGCTTCTAAAACCTTTTCTTGCACAATTCCTTTCGTTCTTAATTCATCAATTAAAATTCTTCTTAAACCTTTATGTTTGAATGTATCTTGCATGATAACAAAATTATGTTTCCAATCAATTAAATAAATATATTTTTAATTCTTTTTTCCATATTGAGTTTTTCATAATTTTGGGAAAAAGAATTTTGATGTTAGGTTTAAAATTATCTACTGACCCTAGATGGGTAGATATTGCAGAGGGAAACATTGAAGAATTGTTAACCGATCACGCTTGGTGCGAACAAAAAGCAGCCTCTAATGCAATCTCTATAATAACAATGCACTCTGAATATGAGGATATTGTAACCAAAATGCTTGATGTTGCTCAAGAAGAGTTGGCACATTTTCAAATGGTTCATGAAATCATTAAAAACAGAGGATTCACTCTGGGTAGAGAAAGAAAAGATAATTACGTAAATGAACTTTTCAGATTTCTAAAAAAAGATGGAAGTCGTTTGGATGCATTAATTGATCGGCTGCTTTTTGCTGCAATGATAGAGGCTCGTAGCTGTGAGCGATTTAAGGTCCTTTCAGAAAATATAAAGGATGAAGAATTAGCAAATTTTTATCGCGAATTAATGATTAGCGAAGCTGGACATTATACATTGTTTTTAAATTTTGCCAGAAAATATGGCAAAGAAAAAAATGTAGAAGAGCGCTGGAAAGAATGGCTTGTTTTTGAAGACGAATTGATAAAAAAATACGGTAACAAAGAAACAATACACGGATAATGAGCGAAGACTTTTCTATGTTTTCAAATCGTATAAAAATGGAGACTGGAGATTATTATCTATCTCCAGAGGGGTTTATTGTATTTACAGAACAGTATCATTTAAAAAGAGGATATTGTTGCAAAAGTGGTTGCAAACACTGTCCTTATGGTTTTAATAAAAAAACGGGAGCAATCAATTCAAAAAAATAAAACTAATAAATTCCATTCTCTGGAAATTTTCCTTTGTATTGACTTAATATATTTTTAATCGATTGAATATCAGAATCCACATCACCTGTAGGTTCAAATAAAGAATGAAAACCTCCTGTTTTAGTAGCAAAGTCTATATAAGCTATATAAATTGGAACATTAGCTTTTTGAGCAATATAATAAAAGCCTTTCTTCCAATTCGGATTATATTTCCTAGTTCCCTCCGGTGTAAATACTAAATAAAACTTCTCATTTTTATCAAACAATTCAACTGCAAAATCAGTTAATCGATTATTTTTACTTCTATCAACTGGTAAACCTCCCATTTTTTTCAATAAATAACCAAAAGGAAAGAAAAACAATTCTTTTTTAATCAGAAATTTCCCTGGTATACCATATTTCATAAATGCTATTTTACCAATAATAAAATCCCAATTAGAAGTGTGCGGTCCTACAACAATTACTGCTTTATCTACTCCAACTGGTGCCTTAGGATCAATTTTCCAACCAAATAATTTCGCAATAAAAAATAAAAAATTTCCCATCTCAATAAAAAATATTTCACAAAGATAGTATATCTTTACGTATGCGAAATAAAGTGACCATATCAAAAACACTCATACTGATAATGAGTTCTTTTACGGTTATTTCTTTGTGGTTTTTTTCTGATTTTTTGTTTTCAATCTCAAATAAAAAAAACTTAGAATTTATTCCTGAAAATGCCCTTATTAAAGTTAGAATTAATGGAAAATCATTAATTGGAAAATCAATTGAAAACATTTGTATTGACAATAACGACATCAAACTTTTATCACAATTAGATACATTAATTCAACAAACATTAAGAACTGACATCGAAAATACAGGAATAGATTTTTTATCTGAAATTGGCGCATATGTAATTGAAAACAATAATAAACCTACCCTTTTTATCACTTTAAACTTGGAAGACAATGATTTATTCTGTCAGTTTGCAAAAAAATCAAACCTTCAAAAATATCTTGTTAACAGATCTAGTAATGTTGCTGTTATTCAATTTGATTTCGAACAAAATGATAAAAACCTAATTACCCAAACCCTACAAACTAAACAATATCACAAATTTTC
>CANGZT010000053.1 GCA_947458955.1 Flavobacteriia bacterium
TAACCCTTGCTAATTTTAAAATGCCTTTTGGTAAATACAAAGATCAATTACTCCTTTTTATTCCTGAATCCTATCTAATTTGGTTACTTAATCATGGTAATTTAAATGATAGTTTGAATACCAAAATACGATTGATTAAAGAAATTAAGTAATGGTTTAGAATAGTTACTTTACTTACTTTACTTACTTTATCGCTCTTTCATTAAATAAAAGGTAACCATAGGTAAATAATAGATTAATTGGATTTTTTTGTTGTGGAAAATAATTTGCGGTTAATCTAATCGGACCAACTGGTGAACTATAGATTAAACTTGTTGAAAATAAATATTCTGAAAATAATTTTGCTTTTTCATAATACAAACTAATATCATTTGTTTTGTTTAGATTTCTAAATGGTTGATATAGATAGATATCTGTTCTAAGATCAATATTTTTATAAATAGAAAAAATATTATTAACTCCTAAACCAATAAATTTTGTGCTTCTATATTCCGGTAAAAATAATGTTTGACAATCTGGGAAAGGTGAAAATTCTTGAAGACTTAAAAGAGATGCTGTATAATTAGCAAAAAGAGATTGTGTAGAAAATGTTGATTTACAGTGTAAACCAAAATGATAATTTTTGTGATTTATAATAAATTTTTGAATTTCAAATTGGCCAACAATCCATGAATGATTTTTGAATATGATGTATTTATTAGATGCAGTTGAGCCAGATTCACTATCTTCTAAACCTTTTACATATTTAATTTTTAATGAATATAGTTCTCCACTACTTGCGAATTGTTTTCTATTAAGTGTATTTATTTCTGTATGAACTTTTAAACAATAGCCATCAAATCTTGTAAAATCAGAAGTATCCTTTGATGTAAAGTTTATAGTTTGGTAGTATTTATCAATAATATCAAATTTTCGATAATCTAATATAAATTTTCCATTATTACCAAGTGGTGTTTTAATTAGTGCACCAAAATAATTTTCATTTTGAATTATAAATGAAGGTTTTACATCTTCAAAGAAACTAGATAAACTTTTATAATAGTCCCATCTGTTTATTACATAATAGGATTGTAATGTTATGGGTATCTTTGTTGGAAATGTTAGGCTACCAATTATTTTTGCAGATCCATAAAACTTTCCAAAATATGATTCAGCCTTGATATAATAATCTCTTTTATGTATTCTGTTGATTTTAATTCCTAAATAGCCTGTATTTATAGATCTAGAAGAAAATAATCCACCTACTTCAAAGGTTAACTCTTTTGATTTTCTTGAATTTAATAAAAGTTTGTATGTACTATCTTTGAGTAATTTAAATGAAGGATATAAAAAGTCAACTCCTGGATTTTCAGATAAACGAAAATAGTGTTTTGCAAAAGTTGTACTATCAAGTATTGATTTATTCGGTAAAATACTTTTTTTAATAAAATATTCAGATGAAAAATTTGTGTTTTCTGTTTCAACAGCTGAAATGATTATTTTTCTACCAATTTGATTGAATTTTGATCTTCTTTCATTTAATTTTTCTAAGTTTTCTATACGTTTGATATGTCTTCTTAGTGAATCAATAATCTTTATAGTTTCATCATAGCCTGATTGTATAGCTTTATCTATTTCATTAAAATTAAAAGTGGTGATTCCTGTTTTTGGTGTAATTATAATTCCTTTTTTTTCAGGGATTGAATAATTAGTTGGTGTTACAGTCATGTTTATTATTTGACTTAAAATATCTGTTTCTGATGGAGGTGAAGCATTTGAGGACACATTACTACCAATGATAAAGTCAGGATTAAAAGAGCTCTCCATAATATTGCTAGGGAAATTATTATATAAACCTCCATCAAATAACAATTGATTATTAATTTTAATCGGTTGAATAAAAAAAGGATAAGTCATAGATGCTCTAACTGCCTCGTTTAATTTTCCAGAATTTAATAAAACTGATTTCTTAGTAGTGATATCAGAAGCTACACATTGAAAAGGGACCAATAATTTTGAGAAATCATTATTAACATATTCACTTACAGTTCCTAAATAAACCAGTGTTTGATAATCTAATAGAGTTGAATTTTTAAATTTTGTAGGTAATATTCGCTGATTTAAGCTATCGAGTGAAATTCCAAATGAAATAATATCTGCATCTTCATCTTCATTATAAAATAAAAATTTATTGTGTGATTCTAAAGTACCATCAGCAATTGTTTTAAAACGATCACTTTTAACATATCGCTCAATTTCTAAGGGACTATAACCAGAGGCATACATTGCGCCAACGAGTGCACCTGAAGAAGCACCAGTAATATAATCTATAGGAATACGATTTTCTTCAAGTGCTTTTAAAACACCAATATGAGCAAATCCCATTGCTCCTCCTCCACTAAGAACTAGACCTACTTTTTGGGTAAAAGATTGAAAACTTAATAATAAAAATAAAAGAATTAAAAATTGTTTCAATTTATATTTTTCAAAGTTTATAGAAACGAATATAGTAAAATTATAGGATTAAAACCTTTATTGTATCTTTGAATTGAAATCAAATGTTCATGGAAAAAATTAAAATCACGTTGAAGACTTTTTTTGGTCTTGAAAATGTGTTAAAAGAAGAATTAGCTGAATTAGGATATACAAGTGTTGAAATTCAAAATCGTGCTGTTCAGTTAGAAGGAAATTGGAAAGATGTTTATTTTTTAAATTTACATGTGAGCTGTGCTATAAATGTATTAGTTGAGCTTAAAAAGTTTAGGATCAATGAAGAAAAGGATTTATACAAAGAATGTATGAAGATCAAATGGAATAAACTTTTTGATGCCTCTAAAACATTTGCAATTCGTGGTTCTGTTCATTCTCGTCTTTTTTCACATTCTCAATATCCTTTTTTATTAGTGAAAGATGCAATTGTTGATACCTTTAGTAATGAGGAAAATACACGACCTGATGTGAATACTAAATCTCCTCAAGTTGCTTTTGATTTATATATTAAAGAGAATTTTGTTACAATTTCATTAAATACAAGTGGCGTTCCTTTATTTCAACGTGGTTATAGAACAGAAACAGGTGATGCACCTTTAAATGAAGTATTAGCAGCTGGTATGATAAGACTTTCAGGTTGGAATCGAAAATCAACCTTTGTGGATCCTTTTTGTGGATCCGGAACTTTGTTGATTGAAGCAGCCTTTTTAGCCGCTGGAATTCCTTCGAATATTGAGAGGCAACATTATGCATTTAAAAACTTTAATAATTTTGATGTTGCTTTATGGGAAGAAATTTATAGTGCTGCAAACAAACGATGTAATGAGTTAGATTTCGAAATAATTGGCTCTGATAAAGAACCAGAAATGATTGTAAAAGCCAGAAGAAACCTAAGAGGTCTTCCTATTTTAAAATTAATTTCTTTTAAAACAGCTTCTTTTGATGAATTAACTAAACCAGAAAAAGGAGGTGTGTTAATTTGTAATCCACCTTATGGCGAAAGGATTGGTGATAGGGTAGAAGAGTTGTATGGTTATTTGGGTGATTGGTTTAAAAAAGAAATGAAAGGCTTTGATTGTTGGGTAATTTCTTCTAATGAAGAAGCACTAAAGAATATTGGTTTAAAACCGGATAAGAAAATCAAACTTTTTAATGGTGATTTAGAGTGTTCTTTCAGAAAATATAGAATTTTTGAAGGATCTAGAAAAGATTTTGTAATTAGTCAAAATAAGTTGAATTAACTAGTTATTTTAATTAAAAATTTGACTAGTTAATTTTATTATTCGTTCATACCTTTTCCATTGAAAATAGCTTCTTTAGTTTTTTGTATTCTTGAAATTTTTGTATCACTTTGTTTAGCAGAAGAATAATATATCAAATAAGCTTTTTGTCTTCCTGGTGTTAATGAATAAAATGCATTTTTAAAAGCAATATCTGATTTAAATTCTTGATTTAATTCTTCTGGTATTGGATAATCTTCCACTTTTTTAGATATTATTTTTACACCAGATTGTTCGATTTCGATAGCTTCTTTAATATATTCAGTAATAGTATTTTCTAACTCAATTATTCTATCAATATTTTTAAATCTTATAAACTTAGATGAATTTGAATTTTCACCTGGCATTTCAAGTATCCTTTCTGTATCTTTCATTAGTACACCCTTCATAAATCCAATAATACAAGATTCTTTAAAAGCAGAAATAATAATTATGTTTTTACCATTAATTGTATAACAGGGTTGTTTCCATTTTAATTCTTCAGTCAATCCACTATTCAAAGCGATCTGTCTTAAAGCTTGAAGTTCTAATTTCCAAGTGTGTACCTTACAAGCAGCTGTTTTATATAATTTACAACGACCACAACCATCTATAAAAAATAAATCAACTAATGGAGAAGTTTGCATATCAAATTTATCTTGTTTCTTTTATAGCTTGTAAAATAATTTCACCAGCTTTTATCATTTCTAATTCACTTATATTCAATGGTGGAGATAGTCTAAAGCTATAAGGATGTGATAAAAACCAAAAACTTATTAATCCTAATTCTAGACATCTTTTAACCACTTTTTCTACTCGTTCAAAAGATTCCATATCAAAAGCATACATCATCCCAACTCTTCTTATCTCCTTGATTTCATCTTCATTTGAAAGCATTTTTTCAAGGATAGAAGCAATTCGTTCTACTTCGTTAAAATCAATTTCATTAGTTAAAACATGTAAAAAAGCATTCGCCGAGGCACAAATTACAGGATTCCCACCAAATGTCGTGATGTGACCTAACATAGGGTTATAAGTAAACTCCTTAAGATTATTACGTGATGAAACTAGGGCTCCAATTGGTAAACCTCCCCCCAAAGCTTTTCCTAGGGTTAATACATCAGGAATAATACCTGATCGTTCGAATGCAAACGTACTACCTGCTCGGCCCATTCCACACTGTATTTCATCAAAAATTAATAAAGCACCCGTTTCATTACATTTATTTCTTAATGCTATTAAAAATTCGTAAGAACTTTCTCTTACTCCTGCATCTCCTTGGATTGTTTCAATGATAACACCTGCAGTTTTAGAAGTTATTTGCTCTAAATCATTGATGTTATTATGTTTTAGAAATCTGATTTCAGGCAAAAGAGGTCTGAATGCTTGTTTTTTGATTTCATTTCCAGAGATACTTAATGAACCATGTGTACTACCATGATAGGAACCTCGAAAAGAAACTATTTCAGTTCTACCAGTGACTCTTTTGACTAGTTTGATTGCTGCTTCATTTGCCTCTGTTCCAGAATTAACCGGATAAACACAATTTAAGTTTTCAGGTAGTAATGATATTAATTTTTTAGAAAATGATAATGTGCTATCTTGAATAAATTCACCATACACCATTATGTGCATGTGTCTGTCAATTTGATTTTTTATTGCTTTTATAATGGTTGGGTGACTATGTCCAACATTACTAACCGCAACACCAGAAATCATATCCATATAGGATTTTCCTGATTTATCGAAAATGTATATCCCTTTAGCCGAATCAACTTCTATCAGATATGGATAAGGATTTGTTTGACCCTGAATTTTCAAAAATAAATCCTTATCCATATGTAGTTTTTTTATTTTTTGCGAGAAATTACTTTTTCAGAAGCTAAAACAATATCAGCCGTATCAATGTGGTATTTTGTCATTAATTCCATAGGGGTACCGCTTTCACCAAAACTATCATTTACAGCTACAAATTCTTGTGGTACTAGTAAGTTTTTAGTAATTACTTGAGCTACAGATTCTCCTAAACCACCTGCCATCATATGTTCTTCAGCGGTAACTACACATTTTGTTTTATTTAATGATTTTAATAAAGTGCTCTCGTCTAAAGGTTTGATAGTGTGCATATTGATTAATTCAACTGAAATTCCCTTTTCTTCAAGAATTCTGGCTGCTTCAATTGATTTCCAAACCATGTGGCCGCAAGCAACTATTGTAACATCAGAACCTTCTATTAGTACATCTGCTTTTCCGATTTCAAATTTTGCATCAGGTCTAACAAAAATAGGCATGACCGGTCTTCCAAATCGAAGATATACAGGACCTTCATAATCAGCAATTGCTATTGTCGCTTGTTTTGTTTGGTTAAAATCAGCAGGAACAATTACAGTCATATTTGGTAACATTTTCATCATACCAATATCTTCTAAAATTTGATGTGTTGCACCATCTTCTCCTAAAGTTAATCCAGCATGAGATGCACAGATTTTTACGTTTTTGTTAGAATATGCAACAGATTGTCGAATTTGATCATATACTCTTCCAGTAGAGAAGTTGGCAAAAGTTCCAGTGTATGGAATTTTACCACCAATGGTCATTCCTGCTGCCATACCAATCATATTAGCTTCTGCAATACCAACTTGAAAAAAACGCTCACTACAATCTTTTGCAAAAGCATCCATTTTTAATGAACCTGTTAAATCAGCGCATAGCGCTACAACATTTTCATTTTTCATACCTAATTCATGAAGTCCTTCTCCAAAACCAGAGCGAGTATCTTTATTACCAAAAATTTCAAATTCTATCATAATACAAATTTATAAATTTAATGAAGTTGTTTTGTTTGAAAATATTCTAAAATTTTGAGTATAAGTATAGACAGTTGATTTTATATTTTTTTGTCTATAAACAACTCTATATTGTCCTGGTTGTAGATACCATTGCCCACTCGTTGTTTGCTGATTTAGATTACAAACCCAATCCCAGACTCCATTGTCTTGAAGCACGAAAATTTGACCAACGGTCAGATTTGAACATTTGTACGTAAATAAACCGGGAGCTTCTATATCAATATTATAAGTTCCAGACTGTGTAACCTTTACCTTATGATAAGAACGTGGAAGAGTCAATACTTCAGCTAAGTAATTACCAACTATATATTTATCTACAGTATTTATATCTTGAACGTTAATTGTTTTATGATCATTTTCTAAAGTAATACGTGTTTCGATTTCATGTGGTTTATTACCATTAATCAGATTCGTTTTTATAAATCCTTGAGGAGCATCTACAATAATTGTATTGTGAGTATTTTTTTTGATACTAATATCTTTGAGTTCAACTTTCGGAGTGGTATTTACCAATAAATCATATTTTATATTTGGATCTATAAAAAGTGTGTCAGGGTAATTAAATCGATTTAAAGTATGTATATAAGTATATTTTAAGTCAGTTGTCCCTGCTTTATACAAGAACATGGTAACATCTGTCTCAGATGGTTTTCTAGTAATGTCGTTTAAGTTAATTTGAACAGTTGTATTTACAAGTGCTTTTGAAACTACATTCTTTAGAGCATTTTTGAATGCAGTTTTAGACTCTGCCTCAGAATAACTACCGATACATTTAAATTGTTCTAAATAACTTAAATCTAAGCCTAATCCAATTACAAACGGAGTAATTCCGATTTTTTTATCGTGTAATTTTTTTGCTATTACGCAAGGGTCATTATCACATGCCTCAAGTCCATCAGTAATTAAAATAATTATATTTCTAGCATTATAGTCAGGGAAATCTTCTGCAGATGCTTCAAGAGATCTGGCGATTGGTGTAGTTCCTTTAGCTTTGATCGTTTTAATGTAACTTTTAATTTTATCAAAATTGTCTTGACCAAAAGGTACTTCTAATTTTGTATCATTACAATCTTGAAAAGTTGGAGTTATTGGAGATTGATGACCATAAACTCTGAGTGCAATCTCTAAATTTGCACTTCCTTTTAAGCTATCAACTGATTGTGCTAGCAACTCTTTAGCTGCTTCAATTCTAGTTTGTTCACCCCAAGCTGCATTCATACTATTAGAAGCGTCTAGAATAAACAAGATACGAGTTAGGTTATCTTGACAAAAAGACGTCAAAAGAAAAAAAGAGAATAGTATGGATAAAATCTGCTTCAATTAATAATCACCAAGAGTTTCTTCAAGTTGACTTAATGCATTTGCTAATTGTTCAGGGTTAGGAGCAACTCCATGCCATTTATGGCTTCCTTCCATAAAATCAACGCCTTTGCCCATTTCAGTTTTCATAATAATAACTATGGGTTTGCCATTTCCTAATTGATTTTTAGCATTGACTAGTGTACTTTTTATTTCATCGATATTATGACCATCCATTTCTAATGTAATCCAACCAAATGCCTCCCATTTAGCTTTTAAGTTACCTAAAGAGAGTACGTCCTCAACATCACCATCAATTTGTCTTCCGTTAAAATCGATTGTAGCAATTAAATTATCAATTTTTTTTGCAGAAGCGTACATTGCAGCTTCCCAAATCTGTCCTTCTTGTAATTCACCATCACCATGTAGAGTAAAAACGGTAGAAGAGTCGTTGTTCAATTTTTTTACTTCAGCTACACCGAGAGCGCAAGATAGCCCTTGACCTAAAGAGCCAGAAGCCATTCTTATTCCTGGTAATTTTTTATCTGTACTTGGATGCCCTTGTAATTTTGAGCCTAATCTTCTAAAACCATCTAAATCTTGTATTGGAAAATAACCACTTCTAGCTAATACGCTATACCAAACTGGTGAAATGTGTCCGTTAGATAAAAAGAAAATATCCTCATTGATTCCGTCCATATTAAATGGATTAGGAGAATGTTTCATAGTGTCAAAATACAATACTGTAAGAAAATCGGCACAACCTAATGAGCCGCCTGGGTGACCCGAATTTACTGCTGAAACCATTCGAACAATATCTCTTCTAACTTGAGAGGCGATTCTTTTTAATTCTAGACTTTCCATGTAATAATTTTTAGTCAACAAAAGTAAATATTTTAACTAATAAAATTCTAAATGTTCAAACTTATACGTGAATTTAATTCAAACTATTTTAACTCTTTTTTTGCTTTTGATGTACCAATCATTTTTGTGATGTGATCTTTATCAGATTTTGGAGATCGTGCAGGTGAATATTCTCTACCATAAAAGATTATTTGTAAGTGAAGTTTATTCCAATATTCTTTTGGAAACAAAGCTTTAGCATCCTTCTCAGTTTGTGTTACACTTTTCCCATTAGTTATTCCCCATCTTGTTAAGAGTCTGTGAATATGAGTGTCAACAGGAAACATTGGATGACCAAAAGATTGAGACATAACAACAGAAGCTGTTTTATGTCCGACTCCTGGTAATTTCTCAAGTTCCTCAATATCTTCAGGAACTATTCCGTTAAATTTATCAATTAGTATTTGAGATAATGTGTGTATTGCTTTTGATTTTTGAGGGGATAAACCACAAGGCCTAATAATCTCTTTAATTTCTTCAATGCTTAATTTAGCCATATCAAAGGGATTGTCCGCTTTATTGAACAATAAAGGAGTAATTTTATTAACACGCTCATCAGTACATTGAGCGGATAATAGAACAGCAATTAACAAAGTGTAAGTATCTTTATGATCGAGTGGAACTGGAGTTTCAGGATATAATTTCTCTAATTCGTTGATTATATAAATTCCTTTTTCTTTTTTTGTCATTTCAAATAAATATTATGTTTCCGTTATATCGTAAATCGAAAGATTCTAAAAATTTTTACCAAATCATAAATGAAAGAGAGTTTTTTCAATTAAAAATTATTGGTTCTAAAATTAGAAAATATCATTACATAGTCGACAAATTTCCAGAGATACTGATGATAAAAGAGATGATAGATTCTACAAATGAATTTTATGAAGTTTGTGAGCGTTTAGATTTTCAAAACAGAGAGCAGAATTCAATTTAAAGTTAAATACAAGTTTTTAATTATTTTTGCAAAATTCAAACGTGTAGATTTATATTATGTCAGACAAAAAAGTTGCTTTTATTACTGGTGTTACAGGTCAAGATGGAGCGTATTTAAGTGAGTTTTTATTAAAAAAAGGGTATATCGTTCATGGTTTAAAAAGAAGATCTTCTTTATTTAATACAGATAGAATCGATCATCTTTATCAAGATCCACATACTGAAAATAAGAATTTTATACTTCATTATGGTGATTTAACAGATAGTACGAACCTGATAAGGTTAATTCAACAAATTCAACCAGATGAAATCTACAATTTAGCAGCGATGAGTCATGTTGCTGTTTCATTTGAGACACCAGAATATACAGGAAATGCCGATGGATTAGGTACCTTGAGAATATTAGAAGCTGTTCGTTTACTAGGATTAGAAAAAAAGACGAAAATATATCAGGCTTCCACTTCCGAATTATATGGTAAAGTTCAGGAAGTACCACAAACTGAAACTACACCTTTTTATCCAAGAAGTCCTTACGCTGTAGCAAAAATGTATGCATATTGGATAACTGTTAATTACAGAGAGGCTTACGGGATGTATGCTTGCAATGGGATTTTATTCAATCACGAATCACCCATCAGAGGAGAAACGTTTGTAACTAGAAAAATCACGAGAGCCACTTCTAAGATTGCGCTTGGACTTCAAGACAAGCTGTATTTGGGTAACTTGGATGCTAAAAGGGATTGGGGACATGCAAAAGATTATGTTCGTATGATGTGGATGATACTTCAGGCGGAACAACCTGAGGATTGGGTAATTGCTACAAATAAAACCACAACAGTTCGTGATTTTGTAAGAATGGCTTTCGCAGAAGTTGGTATTAAATTAGAATTTAAAGGAGAAGGAGCTGCTGAAAAAGGGTTTGTATTATCATGTGATTTACCTGAATATCAACTTGAAATTGGAAAAGAAGTAGTGTGTGTTGATCCAAAATACTTTAGACCGACTGAAGTTGATTTGTTAATTGGTGATGCTACCAAAGCAAAAGAAAAATTAGGTTGGGTTCCCGAATATGATCTTCAAGATTTAGTGAAAGATATGATGGAGAGTGATTTAAAGTTGATGAAAAAAGATCAGTATTTAAAAGAAGGTGGGTTTTACACTTACAATTACTTCGAATAAGATATATGAATTTTAACACTAAAATATACATCGCTGGACATAGAGGAATGGTTGGATCAGCTGTGTGGAACTGTTTGAAAGATGCTGGTTATTCGAATTTAATTGGAAAAACTTCAAAAGAATTAGATTTAAGAAACCAACAAGCTGTAATTGATTTTTTTCAATTAGAAAAACCAGAAATAGTAATTGATTCCGCAGCTAGGGTAGGTGGTATTTTAGCTAACAATAATTTTCCATATCAGTTTTTGATGGAAAATATGCAGATTCAAAATAATTTGATAGATGCAGCATTAAAAACGAATGTAACAAAATTTGTCTTTTTAGGAAGTTCTTGTATTTATCCAAAGTTTGCACCTCAGCCACTTAAAGAA
>CANGZT010000054.1 GCA_947458955.1 Flavobacteriia bacterium
AGACATTTTGTAAAACCTGGAATAACCGGTTGGGCACAAACAACAGGTTTTTTGGATGAAGAAAATAAGATGAAAGAGATGCAAGATAAGGTTAAAAGAGATGTATGGTATATAGAGAATTGGAGTTTTTTATTAGATTTGAAGATTATTTTAAAAACTCTTACTAATTTATTTTGTAAAGATGAAAATGCATTTTAACAGTCTGAAATCTTTTTGGGTCAAGACTTCATTATATTTATCTATTCTAATACTATTTTATTCTTGTAACTTAAATAAAAAAATCGTTTACTTTAATGGTTTCGAAAGCACAAAATATCAAAGTGTAGAAGTTAAAATAAAAACAAATGACTTGTTACAAATTTCCATTTATAATGGAGATGAAGTGAATTCTAAAATATATAATTTACCTGATGCACAAAATATAAATAATGGTTACTTGTTAGGAGCTCCAATTAAATCTGCTTACTTAGTAGATCAATCAGGTGATGTTGAAATTCCAAACCTAGGTAAAATTCATGTTTTGGGCTTGACAATGAATCAAGTAACTGACTTGATCAAAATTAAAGCTTCTGAGTATATGCAAAAACCTACAGTTTTTGTTAGAATTCAAAATTTTAAAGTTACAGTTTTAGGTGATGTTAAAAATCCGGGTACTATACAGGTGCCAAATGAAAAAATTACAATCATTGAAGCTTTGGGGATAGCAGGTGATATGAATATTTCAGCTAAAAGATCTTCTATTTCTGTTTTAAGAGAAAATAATGGTATGATTCAAAAAATTATGTTGAATATCAATGATCAATCCATTTTTAATTCACCAGCGTATTTTTTGCAACAAAATGATATTGTGTATGTTGAGCCGAATCGCGCCAAAATAAATTCTTCTCTTATAAGTTCCGCTTCAGGTATGTTTATTTCTGTAGCATCCTTGATTATAACTACTATAAACGTAATTAGTAAATAGAAATGGAAAATTCATTGACTGAAAATGATCAAATTAACATAAAAGAACTTTTATTTCCTTATGTCAAAAAATGGAGGCTATACGTTCTATCTATCTTAACATTTGCTCTTTTAACTTTTGTTTATTTAAAATTTCAAGTAAATAAATATAATGTAACTGCAAGTATTCTTGTTAAGGATGAACAAAAAAATCAAGTGCAAGATCAACTTTCGGACTTTTCTAATCTAGGCTTTAATTTAGGTGGTGTTAAGTCTAAACTTGAAAATGAAATTGAAATTTTAAAATCTAGAACATTATTATTGAATGTTGTAAATGAATTAGATTTAAATGTCACTTATTTCATATCAAATAGATTTAATAAAGTTGAATTATTTGAGAATACTATTATTAGATTGAGTTCTATTAATAGTTTAAATGTAATTAACAAAGAATTAAATTTTAAGGCTAAAATTCTTGATAATTATCATTTTTCATTTGAAAGTATTGATGAAGGTTGGGTTAAAAAGTTTTCTTTTGGTTCTAAAATCCATACGAATCATGGAGATTTCGTGATTATCCCAGTTAATAAAAACCAGAATTTTGTTGGTAAAGAGATTTCTATAAAAATAACTTCTATAGATAAAACTGTTGATAATCTTAAGAAATCCATAAGAGTTGAACCTACGAATAAAGAATCAAGTTCTATAACAATCTCAATGGAACATTCAAACATTATAAAAGCTAAAAAAATATTAAATACATTAATTAAGCAACATCAGTTTGAAGCTATTTCCGATAAAAATGAACTTAATAAGAATACGATTAAGTTTATAGATGATCGTTTATCATATATTACCAGTGAATTATCTGCAGTTGAAACAAATGTTTCTGAATTTAAGTCAAGTAATAATATTTTTGATTTAGCCTCAAACACTGGTTTGTATTATCAAAATGAAACCGAAAATGAAAAAGCAATTTTAAATTTAAATACCCAATTGAATCTAGCTAACTATATTGATGAATATCTTGTTACCTCTAACGAGAAAGACTTAATTCCATCAAACCTTGGTATTAACAATCCTAGTATTGAAAAATCAATTGAAGCTTTGAATTCTTTAATTCTAGAAAGAAATAAATTACTTATTACTTCAAAAGAAAAAAATCCAATAGTTAATAATTTAAATGAACAAGTCTTGAGTATGAAGTATACTTTAAAAGAAAGTATAAAAAATCAAAGAAATTCAATTAAAATCCAGTTAAGAACTATACAAAGAAAGAATAGAGATTTACTTAAAAAGTTAAATTCAGCGCCTAAACAAGAGAAAGATTTTAAAGAGATAGCAAGACAGCAACAGATCAAAGAATCATTGTATTTATATTTGCTTCAAAAAAGAGAGGAAACTTCACTTGCACTAGCTGTAACTAGTTCAAATACGAAAATAATCGATCAAGCTTATTCTGATAATATTCCTATTTCTCCAAAAAGAAAAATTATTTTTATTTTTTCAATTATTCTTGGTTTTCTATTGCCTAGTTTGATTATTTATTTAAAATTACTATTAGACACCAAAGTAAAAGGAAAACAAGATATTGAACCTTTAAATATTCCCGTAATTGGTGAGTTACCTTTGGTTAAAAATAATCATTTAATTATTAAAAAAGGAGATAGAACAAATATTGCTGAGGCAGTAAGAATCATACGTACTAATTTGAGTTTCTTGTTGAATAAAAATGGTTCTAAATGTAGTACAATTTTTATTACATCTACATTCAGTTCAGAGGGAAAATCTTTTGTTTCTATAAATCTTGCCTCTTCTTTAGCAATGACTGATAAAAAAGTTTTATTAATCGGTTTAGATTTGAGAATGCCAAAATTACTGGAATATATCGGTGAAGTTGCCAACACTGGAGTAACCAATTACATCATTAATCAAAATCTAACTTTGAATGATATTGTTTTAAAATCAGATAAATTAATTGGTGTTGATTTAATTCCTTCGGGTATAATACCACCAAATCCTGCTGAGTTATTAATGACTGATAGAATGTCAAATTTGATAAATGAAGCAAAAAGTATATACGATTATATCATAGTTGATACAGCACCAGTTGGTCTAGTAACAGATACGCTTTTAATTAAGGACTTTGCGGATGTAACTTTATACATAACTAGAGCAGGGGTTTTGGAGAAAAAATCTTTGACCATTTTAAAAGATATTTACGAAAACAAGAAACTAAATAACATAACGGCATTAGTCAACGGAATAGACCTTGAAGCTGGTTATGGTTATGGTTATGGGAAGAGTTATGTATATGGAGGCTATGTAGAAGAAGAATTAGAAGCTAAAAATAGATTTTTTAATTTATTCAAAAAAAACAACTAATGATTAAATAAATTATAGTTGGTGTATACATAGCTAAAATAACTTTTGTTTTAAAAATATTTTCTATTTTTCTCTTGTGATTGATCAAATTTAATGTGGGGATAATTAAAATAATAGATAATATAGTGAGAAAAGCATTACTGTTATTTATTGAATAAAAACTCGATTTTTCAAAATTATTATCAATTTCAGTCTTAAAGTTTTTATTGAATATCTTTGATTTTGTTAAAGCTACAGAATCATTATATTTTATATAAGTTTTGAATGGACTTAAAATGAAAAAATCTTTTCCCTCAGCTGTTTTAATTAAAAAAATTTGTTCGTTAAATAAACCATTGTAATTTTCAGATATTTCTGTTACTATGGTTTTAACTTGATTTTTCGGTAAGATAAAATCAATGATATTCAACAAAGAATAAAACAAACAAGTAAAAGATAGAACTTTATATAAAATCCATATTTTACTAGTATAGAAGTTTTTAATAAAATTGATTCTTTCAAATTCTTTTCTTCTATAATATTCATTTAGTTTTTCTTTTGCTACCCTTATTTTTTCATATCTTTCAGAATCATTCGTATTTACACTGTGAAATTTATCGTTGTTGATTGATGGTGTATAATTAATTAAATGTTCATATGCCTCTTTGATTAATAAAAAACGTTCATGAGCATTATCATCACTATTATGATCTGGATGAAATTCTTTTGCTAATTCACGATATCTACGTTTAATCTCTTCTTTTGAAGCATTCTTTTGTAGATTAAAAATGTCTAAATATATTTTTCTTTTATCGTTCAATGTTTAGTTTTTTCATTGTTTCTAATCGATTAATTTTTTGTGTGTTTGTATAGATGAAATTCTCAATAAAATAGTTTTTTTTTGGCATCTCAAAGCTTGAAAGTATTTGTTTTAATTTTTTGATTATATCTAATTCGATTGGTTTATTCGATTCTATGATCAAAATGACAATTTCTCCAAACTCAGAATTTACCTCTTTACTAATAAAAAATGGGCAATCAATCACTGATTCTAATTTTTTTTCGATTTCTTCAGGGTGTAATTTAATACCTCCAGAATTGATAACATTATCAGATCTTCCTATCCATCTAAATTGTTTTTCATTTTTTAATTCAATGATATCATTGGTTAATAAAACATCAATGCCAAGGGAGGGTGCTATAATACATAAACAATTATTGAATGAATCAATTTTAATCGAATCAAATACAGTGAAATAGTTTTCTTTTTTGATGTTTTTTAAGGCTATATGAGAGTATGTTTCTGTCATGCCAAATGTTTCAAAACAATCACTTTTAATGGAACGAAGTTTGTTTATTATTGATTGATTTATAGCTGCTCCACCAATTAATATATTTTCAATGTTATCAAAAAGAGATTTATCTTCTTCAATTATTTTATTTATTTGATATGGTACAAACGAAGCAATTTTAATTTTTAAATGTTGTACTAATCTTAAAGGGTTCTTTTGGGGTGCTGTTACAATTAAATTTGTGTTAAATTCGATGGCTCGAATTATAATCATTTTACCACCAATACCAAAAATGGGTAAACTTAAAAGTAGATTGTCAGTTTCTTTAAATTTGAAATAATTCCCTGTCATTCTAGCAGAATAACGTAGAGATGTTTTTTTTAATTTTATTTCTTTAGGAAAACCGGTTGAACCTGATGTCTTGGAAATTATATAATCATTTTCATTAAACCATTCATTAATGAATAATTTTATTTGATTTATATATTCAGAATCAGAAGTTAAAAATTCAATTTTTGAATACATTTCTATTCTAGTTGTCCCAAACCTTGCCTAATTATCACTGCATCACCTTTTGAACAATCAATTACTGTTGTTCCATCTAATTTTCCAAAACCTCCATCTATAATTAAATCTACTTTATCAGAATAATGCTCATAGATTTCAGAAGGGTCATTATGGTATTCTAAAAATGATTCGATATCCTTCAATGAAGTTGTTGCAAGAGGTGATCCTAATTCTTCAACGATTGAAGTTGCAATTTTGTTATCGGGAATTCTAATTCCAATTTCTTTTCTATTTGAATCAAATAGTCTTGGTATTTCATTTGTTGCTTGTAGAATAAATGTAAATGGACCTGGTAGGTATGTGTTCATTAATTTAAAGGTCGATTTATCTATTTGTTTTACGTAATTTGATAGGTTACTAAAATCATAACAAATAATAGCGAAATTTGCTTTGTTTAATTTCACTCCTTTAAGTTTAGCTAGTTTTTCGAGTGCCTTTTTGTTATATAAATCACAACCCATAGCGTATACACTATCTGTTGGGAAAATAATTACACCCCCTTTTTTAAGAACTTCAACAACACGTGCTATATAGTTGTTATTAACGTTTTCAGGATTTATTTCTAGTAACATAATTTTTTATTTCCAAAGGGTACAACTTATTGCTTTATGATCTGAGTAGACTTCATTTTGAATAATGAAATTTGAAGAATGAAGATTTTTACTATGAAATATATAGTCAATTCTTCCAGCTGGAACTTTTCCAGCATATGTAACTCCTAAACCACTACTTGAATTTCTAAAAGCATCTAAATATAAACTACTAAAGATATTATAGGTATATGACATTGGAGTATCATTAAAATCACCACAAATTATAACTGGAAATGGAGATTGTTGCATATGATCAACTACTTTTCTTGCTTGTTCAGCTCGTTTAGGATAGGCAATTTTTAATTTTTCGATGAGTAATTCAATGGTTGATTTTTTATCTACGATTTTATTTGCGTTTTTAGAAAACACTTTGTAATCATCTTTTTTAAATTTTATTGATTGTAAATGAACATTATATATTCTAAATGTGTCTATTCCTTTTACAATATCTGCAAAAATACAGTAATTATTATCAATGTTTAGAGGGTCTTCAAAAATGATATCTCCTCTTGAAATCATTGGGTATTTAGACAACATAGCTATCCCAAAGTTTTGTCTTCCTTCTAATTTGTGAGAATATCGTTCATGGCAGTAGGGGGTTTCAAGTAGCTCTTTTAAAGTATCTCTAGTAGGAAATTGAGTTGGTCGATCTTGTTGATAGAATTCTTGAAAGCAAATAATGTCAGAATTTTGCCCTTTTAAATAGTTAAAAATATTATTTCTATTTTCAAATTTACCTTTATTCCCCCATTCATATAAATCGAATAGTCGTACATTGTAACTAGTTATTTTAATAGGGTTCGTTGATAAGGAGTCGCTTAATTTTTCTTTACCAAATGGGAGAGATATTGTTCGGAAGTGTAATTTTCCACCAAATAATATAATTAGTAAAACACCAAAAAACATTCTTGATTTAGCAAAAGCCCAATAAACAAGAAATATAAAAGTAAAAAGTAAAATAACAGGATATGCTAAACCAAAAAAGGGTAATACCCAGAAATCGTTTGGATGAACAAAAGGACACAAATAGGATAGTAATAAACATATCAAACAAATTATGGTCAATACCCTCATTATTTTTGAAAGCCCTAAAATTTTTGATATGATATTAGCCATTTTTACTTTGTTTGAATAAGAATTCTTTTTCTGCTTTTGTTAAAGATTCATAACCAGATTTTGATATTTTTTCAAGTATTTTATTAGTTTTCTCTTCATTTTGTAATTTAATAAGATTAAAATCTTCATCTGATAATGGTCGTCCACCATGCTTTACTTTTAGTTTTTGTTTCGGTTGGTAAGTAAAAAATGAATTTAATTTATTTAAAAAACTTCGATTTGTTATTAGTAAATAACCACAAATTGCACCTCCTATGTGAGCTAAATGAGCTATTCCATCGGGCTTACCAATTTTTATTAAATCTAATAAAAAATAAATTACTGCTAACCAAATAATTTTAATATTAAAGATTCCATATAAACTCACATCTGTTTTTGGTTTATAAATAGCAATTGCAATAAAAATTGACATGATTGAACCAGATGCGCCTACTACATTTGAATTAATAAAAATTAAATTATCGAAAATAGAATGGTTAATTATTTCAACAATACCTCCAAAAATTCCTCCAAATAAATAGAGTGTAAATACTGATTTTCCTCCTAGATAAAATTCCGCTAATTTGCCTATAAAGTATAAAAACAGCATATTAAATAACAAATGAAAAATATCAAAGTGACAAAATATACTAGTGAATAACCCCCAAGGCGATGAAATAAATTCGTTGAAATTTGTTTTTAATGTAAAGAAATTTATGTAAATAGTTTCAAAATTAATACCTGATAATCTTGTGATTACATTTAAAAATTGAATTAAAATAAAAACACCTATGTTTATGAAGATTAATTTCATAAACATTTTATTTTTTATTTCATACTTTATTTCGTCAGTAAATGTTGTCATTTTTTAATAAAAAAAAGTTTTGTTTTTTTTCCAAAAATAAACGATTATTAGTCCCGTAATGCCACCCCCAATATGTGCTAAATGAGCAACATTATCATTTACATGAAAATTCGAATAAATTTCTATTAAGAAATAAACTGGTATAAGGAATTTAGCTTTTATTGGAATAGGAGGGAACATTAACATTAATTCTGTATTTGGAAATATGTAAGCAAATGCTGCCATAATTCCATAAACAGCTCCAGAAGCACCAATCATACACGTTTTAGATTTTAAAATATAATTTTCAAGCATATTGATACTTTCCATATTAATTACATTTAATCTACTTAGGTCTTGGTTTCTAATTCCATATTCAAGCTCAGTTATGTTATATCCCATTGATGCAAGCTGGTTTTTAATTTCCATTAATTGAAAGGTTCCCATGATGCTGTTTATAACATAAGCACCTAATGCAGTAATAACATAAAAAATAAAATACCTTTTAGGACCCCAAATTCTTTCCAAACTCGAACCAAACATGACGAATATTAACATATTAAATAGAATATGAAAAAAGTCACCATGCATAAAGAAGTAAGTTATTACTTGAAATGGTTTAAAAAGGGGAGAGTTTGGGTAGTATGCTCCAAATAAATGGTCTAAATCGATTCCTTTACCACTTAATACATATTTTGCTACAAAAAATAATATGTTTAGTATGAGAATGTTTTTAGTTACTTGAGGAATATTTGAAAATAAATTCATTAGATTAAAAATTTTGAGTGAATTCGTTTAATGATTTTGTTTCAATTATCAATTTCCCATTCGGAGCAAATTGGTGTTCTTGTGATTGGAAAAGTTTATCGATTAAATCAGTTATGTTTTCTTTAGAAGTAGAAAGTTTTTTTCTAGATACTGAAATAGAAATATTTAATGCGATTTGATGCGCTAATTCACTTTTGTCAAACGTATCTGAATTTAAATTTTCTGATATGGATTGTAATGTTTCTTCGACTGTTTCAAAATCAAGTTCACTTGGCGTACCACACATTTCTAAACCTTCATTGATTCTATTCCACATGAATCCCATACGTTCAAGTGTTGGTTTATTTTCTTCCCACAAAAGCTGTGTTTTATTGTTACAATAGAAAGTAATCGGAAAAAGTAATTGTTGAGAATGAAGTGGTTTTGAAACAAATGTTAGCATTATTTCATCATAAACAATCCTTTGTTTTGCTCTTTTGTAATGTATAAAAAGAAGACCACTTTTAGAGGAAGTAACTATGAAATTATCTTTTATAATGAAATCATTACTTATTTGTTGCTCTGGTATTTCTAATTTATTTTGAATTGATATTGTATCATCAGTTACCTCGTAGAAGTTTTCCCAATCAGTACGTTTAAAATCATTGTTTGAAAAGCCAGCACTTTTGATTGCAGAACTCATTCCAGATTTTACAAAATTCCCATTAGAATTATTGGTTGTCTCTGATTTGAAAGGGTTATAATTAGGGTTTATAGAAATTTTCGGTTCTGTAGGAATGGAATTATACATTTCATAAGGAATGTCAAAACTTGTTTCGGTTTCAAAATCAAGTGATGGCGCTATATTAAATTTACCCAGACCAAGTTTAACCGTGCTTTTTAAAATGGCGTAAATTTCTTTATCTTCTTCAAACTTAATTTCTGTTTTTGTTGGATGAACATTTACATCAATACTAGTAGGGTTTACGTCAAAAAAAAGAAAATAAGGTACGTATGTTTTAGGCAAAATTAGATTTTCGTAAGCACTGTTAATCGCATGATTAAAATACATATCCTTAAAATAGCGCTTATTTACAAAAAGATATTGTTCACCGCGTGATTTTTTTGCTCCCTCAGGTTTACCAACAAAACCAGTTATTTCAACTATATCAGTTGATTCATCTATTTGAATAAGTTTGTCATTTATGTTTTTACCAAATAGGTCAACAATTCGTTTTCTCAAGTTTGCTTTTGGTAATTTATAACATAGAGATTCATTGTGATATAACGAAAATGCAAGTTCTGGATGAGCTAAAGCAATTCGAATAAATTCTTCTTCTATATGACCAAATTCTACCGTATCTGACTTTAAAAAGTTTCTTCTTGCAGGTACGTTATAAAAAAGATTTTTAATCGAAAAAGATGAGCCATTTTTAGAAGCAATCTGTTCTTGACTAATTACTTTACTACCTTCAATTTCAATAGAGGTAGCTAATTGATTTTGTTCTTGTTTTGTAATAAGATGAACATGAGCTATTGCAGCAATGGAAGCTAAAGCCTCCCCTCTAAATCCTTTTGTTTTAAGAGTAAATAAATCGTCAGCTGATGTCACTTTACTAGTCGCATGTCTTTCAAAAGCCATCCTTGCATCAGTTTCAGACATACCTGATCCATTATCAATTACTTGCAACAAAGTTCTTCCAGCATTTTTGACTACAACATCGATAGAATCTGAATTAGCATCAATCGCATTCTCTACAAGTTCTTTTATAACAGAAGCAGGTCTTTGAATTACTTCACCAGCAGCGATTTGATTCGCTATGTGATCAGGTAATAATTTAATTATATCGCTCATGAATGTTATTGAATTCCTTTCAGTATTAAATATGCTTTAAATGATTCTTGAAAAGCATTTTTGTCTTTTTTAAAATTCACCTCTGTTTTTATGTTATAATCATGAATCGAAAAATCGATATTTTTGATTGAGGAGAGATAAGATTTTGACGCAGCAAACGGAGTCATCATTTCGAAGAAAGAAGTAATATATTCAGGTGCCTTAATTTTAGTTAATAATTCTGGTGAACCAATTATTTCAATTGAATTAAAATTCTGTTTGTTAGCTAGATTTGAACTGTTTTTTCCAATAAATAATTGATTTTTGTCTAATGTTTTTATATAAAAATTGGAATTACCCATTGATAAATTTCCATTTAAATATTTTATACCAAATTCATTGTATTTGTTTAGAAAGGTTAAAACACTATCTTTATTAACTTCTTTATTATAAGAAATTAAAAGCTCAAAATCAGGCTCAGCATAATATGGATTTCCCCCTTCTGTTAACGCTAGTCCTCTATAATTGAATTCTATTCTATTCAACTGGTTTTTGTAATTAGATGTGTTTTTTAGAAATTCACTAATATAATTATTAGTAAAGTATTCATTAATCGTTAGATGAAAACCGCTTTTAATTAGGGAATATTTTTGTGTTGTTTTAGTTAATTTTTGATTCAATTTTCCGGTAATTACAATTTTATCTTTGTTTATATTACCATTAATTTTAAATAAAGGCTTCTTTGCTAAATTAATACCAGAGATCGTTATATCATTTTTAAAATCCTCTTTAGAAAATTTGTGATATTGTTTAGTTTGTAGGGTTTGGGTAATTAGGTTTTTATCATTTTGTTCGAAATCAAATTGAATAACAGCAACATTACTAGATCTGTTAACAAGATATTTTTGAAGGTTTGATTTTTTTGCAAACTGACAGAATAA
>CANGZT010000055.1 GCA_947458955.1 Flavobacteriia bacterium
CCATGTGGAAACAAAATTGAAAATTTTAAAATTGAATTGAGAACTCCCAATTTAATACTATCAAACGATACTACAATCTGTTTTGGTGATAGTGTTTTAATTACAGGTTCTAATATGAAATTCTATGAATGGCAAAATTATGATAATGCAAGAATACAATCGTCGAATAATCAGTTAAAAGTATCACCAAAAATTTCAACCGATTATGTCCTTTTGGGAAAAGATGAACTAGGTTGTATCGATATAAAAAAAACAAGCATTTTTGTATATCCTAGAATAAATTTTAAACCTTTAATTATTCAACATGCAAAATGGGGTGATCCTGCTGAAATAAATGTTTTTGGAGAAAATTTAAAGTCTGTAGTTTGGTTTCCCAAAATCTACCTTTCATGTGATTCTTGTTTTTCAGTAAAAGCAAATATTTATAAAAATCAATCCTATCTTATTAAAGTTACTGATCGAAATAATTGTAAAGATTCGACAATAATAAATCTTGATTTTGAAGCAAGTTTATATGTTCCTAACGCATTTTACCCTGAAAGTAAAAATGGAAATAACATTTTTAAAGCTGTGGGACTAAACATTAGAGAATATGAAATGACTATATACAATCGATGGGGCGAATTGTTAAAAACTATACAAAATTTAGAAGATGGTTGGGATGGTATATACCAAAATCAAAAGTGTCCAAATGATGTTTACATCTGGAAAATAAAATATCTAACGGATAGAGAAGAAGTTATAGAAAAAACTGGTCACGTATCTTTAATTCGCTAGATTAAAGATATGATAAGATCATAAACTTCAATCACGTCACCTTTCAACAACTTAGCTCTTTTTCTTGTTTCTAACATTTGATTTCTTTTCACCATTTCTTCATCGACAATCATTTTTGCATGACCACCAGTTTGTGCCAAACCAACAGCTTTTAATAGTTGAATAAGCTCAATGTAATCTCCATCAATTTTAAAATCAATTCTTTTCATTCTTTTTGAATAATGTAAATAAAATTTGTGCTGCTTTAAAAGCATTTGTCTTATTATTATTTAGATCTGACAAAACATTTTCAATAATATTTTTGTCCATTTTTGTTAAATCTTCAAGGACTAAATTTTTAAAATGTTCATACATCCATTCTTTTTCTTGCTCCTTTCGTTTATGAATAATAAACTCAGAATTTGAGAAATAATCACAAATAAGCTGAACTACTTTCTCTACGCTTTTTTTATTAATAAAACTATAATCAAGCACTTTAGGTACCCAATTTAAATTTTTCTGCGGAAAATAATGAAGTGCTGTCTTGTATGCATTTACCGCTTTCTTTGCCAATTGAATATTTTGACCATCCGATTTAGTAATTACGATCGCATCTGATACTTCCATAATTCCTCTTTTAATGCCTTGTAATTCATCTCCTGCCCCGGCTAACATCAAAAGAAGAAAAAAATCTACCATATTATATACCATCGTTTCTGATTGGCCAACGCCAACAGTCTCTATTATAATCACATCAAAACCAGCAGCTTCACAAAGCAACATAGCTTCCTTCGTGTGTTTTGCTATTCCTCCTAATTGTTTTCCAGCAGAAGATGGCCTAATAAAAGCATTCTCTGATTTTGATAAAAGTTCCATTCTAGTTTTATCACCAAGTATACTTCCTTTAGTTGTAATAGATGATGGATCTATACTTAAAACAGCAACCTTCTTCCCTTTTTCAAGAAATTGCAAACCAACTGTTTCAATAAATGTACTCTTCCCAACACCAGGAACACCTGTAACACCAATTCTTATAGACTTTCCACTTTTTGGTAAACATGTATCAATGATATCATTCGCTAAATCACGATCTTTTTCGTTTTCACTTTCAATTAATGTAATTGCTTCTGCAAGAATTTTTCGGTTACCACTTTCTATTCCATGGATAAAATAATCAAAGGTCAATTTACTTTTGTAAACCTTACGCCTTAATATCCAATTATTTTCATCAAATTTTAACATGGTTAGATTGTGTTTATAAACTGAATTATATTTCATAAATGTACTTAATATCTCTAAATCTCTATCTTTATCAATCAAAAAATACGACAATGAAAAAAATAGGATTACTCTCAGATACCCATAGCTATTTAGACCCTAAAGTTTTTCATTATTTTAAAGAAGTAGATGAAATTTGGCATGCTGGTGATATTGGCGATTATTCGGTAATTGAAGATCTAAAAAGATTCAAGCCGCTGAGAGCAGTTTTTGGAAATATTGATGATACACTTGTTAGAAAAGAATTAAATGAAACGCTTAGATTTACTATTGAGGGAGTAGATGTTTTGATGACACACATTGGTGGTAAACCAACTAATTATTCAAAAATTGCAATTCAAGAATTATCAAAAGAAGTACCAAATTTATTTATTTGTGGACATTCACATATTCTTTTAGTAAAAATGGACCCAAAATATAATATGCTATTTATGAATCCAGGAGCTTGTGGAAATAAAGGTTTTCATAAAGTCAAAACTATTTTACGTTTTGAAGTAGACCAGGGGAAAATTAAAAATTTAGAAGCTATAGAACTTGGAAATAGGTAAAGCAAATAGTACTTTTAAAAACCAAAACTTTAATTTTCCAAATGAAAATTTGTTTCTGCTTTTTGCTTTTTTTGTCTACTATTACCTATTCACAAATCGGTGGAATCTCAAGCTTTACTAATTTAAACCGCACATATAACGCACGTTCGCTTTCATTAGGCGGTTCATTTATTTCTCAAAGAGATAAAGATTTAAATATATCAATTAATAATCCTGCCCTACTGAATCCAAGCATGATTCATAAACTTTCATTTAATCAATTATTTCAAACAGGAGGAGTTCAAAATGGTATGATTATTTTCGCTCGTAATGCTAAAAAAATCAATTGTATTCAAAATTTAGCATTACGATATGTAAATTATGGTAAAAATATTGAGACCAATGAATTTGGAGAAAAAACAGGTGAATTTACTCCTCTAGATTTTATCATTTCTTCCGGATTTGGAAGAAAAATCAACCCACATCTTTCTTTTGGTGGACAATTGAACTTTCTTTATTCTCAATATAATAGTTTAAATTCAATAGGGGTTAGTTTTGATTTTGGAGGTAATTACCTCTTAAAAGACACTACCCAATCTATCTCTTTTATAATTAAAAATGTTGGTTACCAATTGAAAGGATTTACAGAAAATAGTAGAGCTGCGTTACCAACAGAAATTCAAATAGCTTATGCACATAAGTTAAAACATGCCCCATTTAGATTCAACTATCTTTTTCACCATTTAAACAAATGGGATTTAACATATAACAATCCCAATATTAAAGGAACGATCGATCCTCTAACGGGAGATAGTATTTTTCCAAAAAAATCAAATTTCATTCAAAAAACAGCTTTACATTTCACACCACAGATCGAATTATTTCTTAGTCAAAATTTACACCTTCGATTTGCATTTGACTATTTTAGACGTTACCAAATGGCTTTAACTAACCGACCTGGTTTATCCGGATTTTCATTTGGTATAGGTTTGTATTTCAAACGTTTTAGTTTAGACTATGGTTTTTCTTCGTATTCTGTTGCTGGTAATTTTAACGGAATAACAATCATCAGTTCAGTTGATCAATGGAGAAAAAAATGAATCTCAATTTTTCTAAAGCTCTGAAACATTTAACTTTAGCATTTGATTCTGAAATTGATAGATAGATACCAATTTCTTTAAAGCTTAATTTTTGAAAATAACGCAATTTAATTATAACCAACTGTTTTTCAGAAAGTCTTTTCAATGCTTTAACTAAATCTTGACTCATTTCTATTGATAACGAAATGGTTTCCTCGATGAACAACTCATTTTCAGTTAATTCATCGAAGCGTAGTTTTTTATGATTACGAAATGTTTGAGAAACTTCATTACTAGCAATTTTATAGATCCAAGAACCGAACGAATTACCACGATCTTGGAAGGTCGATAAATTCTCAATAGCTTTCATAAAAACATCAGATGCAATCTGTTCGACTTCGTCATTATTCAACCCTTTAGAACGTATGAATTGACAAATTTTATCATAATAGTGAATATACTGATTTTTAACAAAATCACGCTGTTCATTTGATAAATGATATAAAGTAAGATCCATAGCATTTTAATTTTTGATCGTTAAAAAATAAACGCAACAAAAACTAAAATAGTGTGCAAAACAAAATTATCTCCATTTAAAGAGTAAGTCTTTAACCATTGGAATTGTATTAAAATGAAATTTGATTTCTCTCACTCCTGGTAAAATAGGGACAAAATTATCTTCGAAATAAATTTCTTTTATAGAAGAAGTAATCCAAAAATCATTTAAAAATGCAGCACTTTTAATTTTAAGAACTGCTGTTTTTTTAAGAGTATCTACACTAGTAATTTCCACATTAAATTGGGATCGCAACGCTTTTTTATAAAGATTCTTGTTTCCAATGTGAGTAAATTCTCTTCTGCAAATATTACCTTTCAAATCTTTCCACTCAAATCGAACTAAATAATTTGACTTCATAAAAAGAGGAGTGATATTCTGCTTAAATATCGGATACTTAATCCCATTGTACACATTAATTTTTTTTATTTCAGATGCTATTTTTTTACCATTAAGATTGAAAACCTCATACTTCAAATTCGTAGTTATTGTATCTGGTGAATCTGAAACTAAAAAATAGGTTTCTTTTCCAATACTTTGAGTGTTTTCAAGTACTGTAACATCTCTGTAATCCTCTTTTGCTCTGTATTGTAACGCTTTCCAGTTTCCAAAATAATCGATACTCGACCAAGTTGGTGCTGGCCAACAATCGTTTAATTGCCAATAAATTGTACCCATACAAATTGGAGACAATAAACGATGAGCACTGATTGCAATGCCTACAGCCTTAGCTTGAGTTAACTGAGAGTAATACACAAAATCATCGAATCGGTTAATTTTACCGTATAATATATCCGCATGTTTTTTAATCATTCCATTTCCTACATAACTTTTTTGATGTGATTTCATCACTTCAGAATTCAAGTTCCAATCTTGATAATTACTAAATGATTTAAGGGTACTGTACTCAGGAAAAGATTGAAAGCCATATTCTGCATTAAATCTACCCGACTTCTTCCCAAAATCTTCAATCGGATCCTTACCATGCCAAACACCCCAATAGTGTTGTGTTCCATTTGGAAAATCATCAGCATTTACCCAGTGTCCTAATGGTGAAGTATGAATATATGGAACTGAAGTTATTGAACGTATTAATTCTGGAATTTCTTTTTTAAACAGTATTTGATAATCATTCAAAATGTGTTTTTGATTCTCTTCATTGATTTTAAATTTATCTTGAACCCCCCAATATTTCCACGCAACATCTACTTCATTATTTCCGTTAAATTGAATCACACAGGGATGAGCAGCAATTCTCGGAATTTGATATGCTAATTCTTTTTTTACATTATCAATGAAAACAGCATCACTTGGATACATGGCACATGCAAACATACAATCTTGCCAGACCATAATACCATATTTATCACAGAGTTCATAAAAATAATCTTCTGGATAGTAACCTCCTCCCCATACACGAACAATATTGAAATTTGAAGCAACCATTTGTTGAACTAATGATTCAATTTTATCAATTGTAACCCTGGATGGAAATACATCCATAGGAATCACATTAGCACCTTTGCAAAAAATTGGTCGTTCATTTATTTTAAAATAATAAGAAGTACCTACACTATCTTTTTCTTGTATTAATTCGCTTTTTCGTATTCCAAATTGAATATATATTGAATCAATGACCTTGCCATAATTAGTTTTTAAAACTAATTTATCCTCATACATATTTTGTTCGCCCTGTCCTCTTGGCCACCATAACAAGGGATTTGGTATTTCAAACGAAAAATCCAACTCTCCATTCTGTATCTCTATTTCTTGTAAATTACCAATATATTTACTCTCTAAAATATATTTGCCCGATATATTTTCAGAAAAATTCAGCTTCAACCCCATCAAAGCAGTATCTGATTTTAATTCAACTAGTTCAACTAAAGCTGATTTCATTTTGAACTGATCATAGCTTTGAAGTTTTACCGGTTTTAAAAACCCGATGGTGTTCATTCTCATTGTCCAATCCCAACCAAATTGGTACTGCGGCTTCCGAACTAATGGCGCAACTTGAACTTTGCCTACATCATTTGGAGCTGGATAATAAATTCCTTTTTCAATTGCTGTTAAACTATGTTTGATTGTTGGAGGTGTAAATATTACATAAAGAGTATTCTTTCCTTTTTTAACCAAATCTTTTATTTGAATTTGATATGGTAAAAATGCATTTGAAGTTTCAAGTATTAAACTGTCATTCAGAAACAATTTTGCATATGTATCGACACAAGGTAAAATAAGTTCAATTCTATTTTTGGTATATAAAAGTGAATCTATCTCAAATATTGACGTAAACTCCCATTCATGATTTTCAATCCAATCAAATTTTGATTCGTTTAAACCCCAAAAAGGGTCTGGTAATTCCCCTGCATTGATCAACTTTTCCTGTACAGATCCAAAAGTACCTGCATCAATCCATTCTTTTTTGATTGGGTGTAAAAACTTCCAATTCAATTCATATTGACCGAATAGAGGTAAAAAATATAAACTGAAAATGATAATAACAAAAACCTTCATATTCAATTGAACTTTTCCAAATATGGCGAAAAAGTGTCAATAAGTGTTAAAATGATAGATATATTTTATTTTTCACCACAAAAAACAGATCTTAATTGTTTATTTAAAAAATGAACGGTATGAAAACTAAAAAGATTTTATTTTTGTTTACACTAGTGTTATTCATTTCACCTTTAACAGGGTGCAGTCAACATAAAGAACAATCAAATCTAAAAAGTAATAATAACATGAAAAAATTAACCCCAGAAGAAGAAAGAGTAATTATCTACAAAGGAACAGAAATGCCATTTACAGGAGAATACACTGATTTGTTTAATGAGGGAGTTTATGTCTGTAAACAATGTGGAAATGAATTGTATAAATCAGATAGTAAATTTCATTCAGGATGTGGATGGCCAAGTTTTGACCAAGAAATTCCAGGTAAAGTTTCCAAAAAATTAGATGCAGATGGAAGAAGGACTGAAATTTTATGTGCCAATTGTAACGGTCATTTAGGTCATGTTTTTTATGGAGAAGGGTTTACCGATAAAAACACTAGACATTGCGTTAACTCAATTTCAATGGAATTTATACCTAAGGAAAATGTAAAAAAAGATATTCAATTAGAAGAAGCCATTTTTGCCGGTGGATGTTTCTGGGGTGTAGAATATTATTTTCAAAAAGCGCAAGGAGTAAAGAAAACAGAAGTAGGTTATATTGGAGGACATAAATCAAACCCAACCTATAGAGAGGTTTGTAACCATACAACTGGACACATCGAGGCGATGCGTGTTACTTTTAATCCTAATGAAACGGATTATGAAACTTTAGCGAAATTATTCTTTGAAATTCATGATCCTATACAAGTAAATGGACAAGGAAACGATATCGGAGAACAATATTTATCTGTTGTTTTTTATAAAAATGATACACAGAGAGAAATTACAGAAAAACTTATTCAGCAATTAAAAAATAAGGGGTATAAAGTAGCCACACAATTACGTGAAGCAACTCATTTTTGGCCAGCTGAAACCTACCATCAACAATATTATGAGAAAAACGGAGGGATTCCCTATTGTCATTCAAGAATCAAAAGGTTCTAAAAAGAACCTTTAATTTTCTTTGACTCATGTGCTATACTTTCTTGATTTAAATCTGTTAAATGACTAATTCGTACATAATCTAAATCAGGATGTAGACTTTTAATTATTTTTTCAGTAGCGATATTTTCATCACCATTAAAAACAACTTTAGCAATTTCTATTTTTCGATTTTTCAAGGATTCAATAGACATCAGGGTATGATTTATACTTCCTAAGTAATGTCTAGAAACTAAAACAACAGGTAGTTTCCACTTTTCTAATAAATCAAGATACAAGAGCCCTTCATTGTTAAGTGGAACCATTAAACCTCCCGCACCTTCTATAATTAAAGGAGTAACATTGGGTATAACAAAGTCAGTATCCATGATGTTTACCTCATCAATTTCTGCAGCATAATGGGGAGATACTGGCGTATTTAACCTCCATCTTTCTTGAATCTTTCGAAATGAATCTCCAACATAGGTTTGTACCTTATCAGTATCCGAAAAATGTAAATCTCCTGACTGTACAGGTTTCCAATAATATGCGCCTAATGCTTTTGTTAAAATTGCTGAAACTACTGTCTTACCAACATCAGTCCCAATCCCAACGATTACGTATTTCATTAACCTCCTTTTCGTTTTACACCGAATTTTTCTTTCTGTAAGATCTCAATAATTTTATCTCTAAAATTTCCTTGAATCAATATTTCTCCATCTTTTACGGTTCCTCCTACTCCACATTTAGATTTCAGCAATTTGCCGAGTTCTTTTAAATCATCTTCTAGACCTACAAAGCCTTCAATTAAAGTCACTTCCTTACCCGCTCGTTGTTTTTTATCAATCGAAACATATAAAACCTGCTGATTATTAGGAAGTGTTTCTTGAATATCATCTTGTTCCTCTTCGTATTGATAATTCGGATTCGTTGAATAAACAACGTTAATTCTTTCCTTCTTACTCTTTGCCATCATTTATAATTTTGGACACTTTTTACAATGATTGCCTTTCTTTTTGTATTTCTTGCAACAATCTTTTTTACCACAACAAATCATATATTGATTCTCTTTCATCCATTGAGGCAATTGCTGATTAGGTAATTTCGCTGTCTCCATGCTTATTTAGAATTGTTCCAAACAAAAATATTAAAAGTTGTTATATTAACAAATAATTTCACTTATTAATTTAGATTAAATCTAAATAAAAATCAGATTGAATTCAAAACTTCCTCATACAAAGACTCATACATAGGTAAAATGTTTTCAAGAGAAAAATGTTTAGAATGTTCCCATGCTTGTTTTTTAAATAAAGCCAAAGTACTTTCAAATGAAATTATTCTGAGAGCATTTTTTGCCATATCATCCACATCCCCTACATTAGATAAATAACCTGAGAAACCGTTTTTATTTACTTCAGGAATTCCTCCTGTATTTGAAGAAATTACGGGTACACCTGAAGCCATAGCTTCAAGAGCTGCAAGCCCAAAACTTTCAGTCTCTGATGTTAATAAAAACAAATCACTTATTTGCAAAACAGGTGAAGTATCTCGGACTTTACCAACAAAAATAACGCGATTACAAATCCCTAAATCTCTGGCCATTCTCTCTGCTAAAACGCGATCTGGACCGTCACCTGCAAGTAATAATTTAGATGGTTTTTGCGCATTTATTTTTGCAAATACAGATACAACATCTTCTACTCTTTTAACAGGTCTAAAATTTGAAATATGACATATGATTGGTTCACTTTCATTCGCATAAACAGCTCTTTTTACAGCATCTACTTTAGGAATTTCATCAAAAGGAATGATAAAATTAGGTATAACGTGAATTTCACGATTTGTTTCAAAATGTTTGTAAGTATCTTGTTTTAGACTTTCTGAAACTGTAGTTATAGCATCAGATTGATTTAAACAAAAAGTAATCACTGGTTCAAATGAAGGATCTTTACCTACCAAAGTAATATCAGTACCATGAAGCGTTGTTATAAATGGAATTTTTATTCCTTGAGACTTTAGGATCTCTTTTGCCATAAAAGCAGCAGAGGCATGCGGAATTGCATAATGAACATGTAATAAATCAAGTTTTTCATACTTTACAACATCTACAATCTTAGATGTCAACACTGTTTCATAAGGTTGAAAATCAAATAAAGGGTAGTCTGAGACAGAGACTTCATGGTAAAAAATATTCTCCCTGAAACTTCCCAATCTAACTGGTTGAGAATAGGTAATAAAATGTATTTGGTGACCTTTTAGAGCCAATGCTTTTCCTAATTCTGTAGCTACGACCCCACTTCCTCCAAAAGTTGGATATAAAACGATCCCTATTTTCATTCTTTTTTTATTGTAAGAACACTCAATTTTTATTTTTGTTTTCTTTGAAATACAGCTTTGTAAATTACTTTTTGAACATCTGTTCTTATTCCCAATTTTGCTAATTTATTAATATCCGCATTCGGATGTACTCTATTTGATAAAAACACATAGTTTATTTTGTATTCTGGATCAGCCCAGGTTAATGTTCCCGTAAAACCAGAATGTCCATAACTAGATGCAGATGCTTCATCACAACAAGGTCCATTTTTTCTACTTAAATTGGGCTTATCAAATCCTGCACCTCTCCTATTACCTGCCACTTGTGCTTTGGTGTATTCATCAACTACATCTGGAGAAAGTAGCTCCTTATTTCCAACCCTTCCTCTATTTAAAAAAAGCTGCATGATGGCTGCTAAATCAGTCGAATTTGCAAACAAACCAGCATGTCCTCCTGCTCCTCCTAACATAGCCGCACCTGGATCATGGACATAACCATGAACTAGTTGTTTTCTAAAAGCTTGGTCATTTTCAGTAGGTATAATTCTTCCCAATGGTGCAAAATCTTGAGGGAAGTAACCAATATTTTTTAACCCTAAAGCCTTGTATATTTCATCTGTAACAAAAACATCATTTCTTTTACCTGATTGTTTTTCAATAATTTTCTTTACAAAATAATACCCTAAATCAGAATATTCGTAATGATTTCCAGGTGTGATTCCTGAATTAATGATTCTTTTGTATATAGTATCTGCATAGTCATTTCTAATCCATAAATCTTTTGCTACTTGTAAATCAAATCCAGGTTCTTTTTGAGTTCTATAATATTTTTGACTCAAAGAACCATTCTCTAAAGTCTTTTTGTAAAAAGGAATCCATGCAGTAAATCCTGCTCTATGAGCCATCATATCTCTTAATGAAACATTTCCGAATGATTCATCTACCTGCTCTGGAATATAATCTTTTAATTTTTTATTAAGTGAAAATTGATTTAAAGTCTGTAATCTCATCAATGCAAGTGTAGAAGAAGCTATTTTAGTAACAGAAGCGATATCATATATATGATCGTTTCTAACTGGTTCCCCCCCTTCATAC
>CANGZT010000056.1 GCA_947458955.1 Flavobacteriia bacterium
AGTAAAAAACAATTAATAACAATCTAAAATGAAATTTAAAAATTCTATCCTATTATTTCTTCTTATTACCCTACAAACGTTTACTTTTTCACAGAAGTCTTCGTTGCACGTAAAGCAATTCACACTTGAAAATGGGTTAACTGTTTTTCTAAATCCCGATAACAATGCAAATAGTACGTATGGATTAGTTGTGGTGAAAGCAGGTAGTAAAAATGACCCCTCTGATGCAACCGGTTTGGCACATTACTTGGAGCATTTGTTATTTAAAGGGACTACAGAGTTGGGCACTACCAATTATGAAAAAGAAAAACCATTTTTGGACTCTATCGTGTATTATTACGATTTGTTAGGGAGAACAACAGATAATATTGAAAGAAAGCGCATTCAAAAGTTGATTAATAATCAAAGTGTTCAGAGCGCTAAATATGCTAATCCAACAGAGTTTGATAAATTGATAAAAAGCATCGGAGGAACTGGTTTGAATGCCTTTACTGCAACAGATATGACGGTTTATCACAATGCTTTTCCAGGGGAGCAAGTAGAAAAATGGGTTGAATTATATGCGCATCGTTTTCAAAAACCAGTTTTTAGATCTTTTCAATCGGAACTCGAAGTGGTTTATGAAGAAAAAAACAAGGGGATGGATAATCCGTATCAGTCTTTGTATGAGGAGGTGAATAAAAAGCTATTCAAATACCATCCGTATGGAACGCAAACAACAATCGGTACAACCGAACATTTAAAAAACCCTTCTTTGTCAAAAATGTACAAGTATTTTACAGATTATTATGTACCAAATAATATGGCGATTGTATTGTCAGGAAATTTTGATCCTATTTCTGCAAAAAGTGCGATTGAAAAATATTTTGCATCATTGGTTAAAAAAGATGTCCCTGTTTTTCCTGATTATAAAATCTCCTCGTTTGATAAACAAGAAGTATTAGAATTGAATTACACCCCTATCAATTTTGGTTTAGTAGCCTATAAAACGTTTCCCAAAGGAAGTAAAGATGAACTTGGATTTGAGTTGTGTAGTAAGTTGTTATTGAACGAATCTCAAACAGGGATTTTAAATCAATTGAAAACGGAAGGCAAGGTATTGTTTATTACCAATGTTAATTTATCCTATGCTGATGATGGAGCATACATGATTTCCTATGGACCTAAGACAAACGGACTATCTTTTCAAGAAGTTGAAAAACACATATTAGACGGAATAGAGAAGTTAAAAAACGGAAATTTTTCAGATACTAATTTATTGATTATCAAACAGGAAATTCGAAGAAAAAAATTACAAGAGTTAGAAAGTGAATATAATCGAGCAATGTCCTTAGCGAATTTATTCACCATGGGAATTTCTTGGGATGATTATTTAAAAAAAATCGAGCGAATTGATGCCATTTCAAAAGAAGATATCGTAAAATTAGCACAGCGTATTTTCCAAGAAAATCTACTATTTGTTCGATCATCCGTTGGAAATTCGCCAAAAGAAACTTTGACAAAACCAGGATTTGAAGCAGTAAAAACAGATCAAAAAACCCCTTCTATATTCGCAGAAAAGTTTTTACAGGTAAAAATTGAACCAAGTCAAATCAAATACATTGATTATGATCGAGATTGTCAAGTTGATCAAATTGGTTCCTTTGATAAATTTTATCAGAATAATAATCCTTATAATGAATTATTTACGCTAAAAGTACAACGCAAAGTAGGCTCAGATACCCTTAAATATTTGGATTTATTACCAATTGTATTCAGTTATGTACACACTAAAAACTTCGATTTATTTACACTCAAAAAGAAATTTGCAATGCTTGGAATTAACTACCAAGTAGGTGTTTCGAACAACCGAGTTACTTACACCTTTGAAGGGTTTAAATCTAATTTGGAGGCTGCTTTACCTGTTATCAATGATTTGTTATCGTATCCTATTTTAGAAGATAGACAGTTAAAAAATACGATCGATGGAATTTTGACAAGTCGAGCATCAGAATTAAAAGATCCTACTCAATTAGGTTCAATGTTATTCAACGCGTGTATTTATGGTGAAAAAGCACCCGCTTTGAGTCGTTTATCTTCAGAGGAATTAAAAAGTTTGAAAGCACAAGACATTATTGATCAGTTATTAAAGTCTAATAATTATGAAACAGTTTGGCATTTTGTAGGTAATGTTTCGATCAAGAAATTGAAAAAATTAATTACAAAAGAGTTTACGTTAGCAACGATTAAAGGGGTTTCAATAACTAACAAAGAATATAAACACATACCTTCAAATACTATCTATTACATTAATGATCCAAAAGCAGTACAAAGTCAAGTATTCTATGTATTGAAAACACCAGATTATCAAGATATTCCAAAGCAAAATGTGAAAGCAGATGCTTTTAATACGTATTTAAGTGACGGATTTTCTGGTTTATTGATGCAAGAAATACGTGAGTTTAGATCATTAGCATATACTACTTCTGGGTCATTCAATAAGCCCTATTTTGGAAATAGTCCTGGTATTTTTTATGCATATGTTGGCTGTCAAAGTGATAAAACAAACGATGCAGTTCAGGTACTTGATTCTTTGATACGCTTTATGCCATCTAAGCCAGAAAGAATGGAATCGATTAAATTAATGCTTAAAAATTCAAGTGCATCATCCTATCCAAATTTTAGAAGTTTGTCTTCAGCTATCGATTTTGGAAAGCAATTAGGCTATAAACATTCGCCAAAACTGGATGAATATCCTTTGTACCAAACGTTAACTTTTGATGATGTTTATGATTTTTACAAACAAAACATTCAAAATCAGAATCATATCATTACAATTTATGGTAATATGAACAATATTGATAAAGAAAAATTGAAATCGATGGGTAACGTTGTTGAGTTATCCTTATCAGATATTCGTAAGAATTAATGGGTTTTAACGTATTATTAGTAGCAATTGGAGGAGCATTAGGTAGTGTATTACGCTACCTAACTTCTTTATTTATCGCTCATTATTTTTCTGGAAAATTTCCATTAGCAACATTCATAATCAATTTTATAGGTTGTTTTTTGATTGGTATTTTCTTGCATTTTTCTTTACGAGCAGATGAAAAACTCAAATACTTATTCGTAATTGGTTTTTGTGGAGGATTTACCACGTTTTCCACTTTTGCAAATGAAAATTTGCAACTCATACACAATGGAAACGCTATTTTAGCGTTAACCTACACATTGGCAAGTGTTATTTTAGGAATACTGGCTGTTTGGTTAGGAATGGTGGTGATGAAGAGTTTTTAAGTTCTATTTAATTTAGTTATTATGAAAATATTGAAAAACAACCTTTTAATTTTATTGTTTTTATTTGCAACTCACAAAACGATTCAAGCACAAGATTCTCAATTTTTAATTAAGAAATTTACCCTTGACAATGGTTTGACCGTTATTTTAAATCCAGACCCGAGTGCGATAGCTGTTTATGGTGCTATGGCGGTAAAAGCAGGTAGTAAAAATGATCCGAAAGATGCGACAGGGATGGCACACTACTTAGAGCATCTGCTATTTAAAGGGACAATGGATTTGGGTACTACAGATTATGCCAAAGAAAAACCCTTTTTAGATTCAATAGTCTATTATTACGATTTGTTGGGTAAAACGACAGAAGATAAAGAACGCAAAAGAATTCAAAAATTAATCAATCAACAAAGTGTTCAGAGTGCTAAATATGCAAATCCAACAGAATTTGATAAATTGATAAAAAGTATAGGAGGTACAGGTTTAAATGCATTTACCTCAAACGATATGACGGTATATCATAATGCTTTTCCTGGTGAACAAATGGAGAAATGGTTGGAATTATATGCGCATCGCTTTCAAAATCCAGTTTTTCGCTCTTTTCAGTCGGAGTTAGAAGTTGTCTATGAAGAGAAAAATAGATCTATGGATAGCCCGTTTAATCGTGTTTTTGAAGAATTTCAAGCGGCTTTATTTAAAACACATCCTTACGGAACACAAAGTACAATTGGTACTGTGGAACATTTAAAAAACCCATCGCTAACAAAGATGTACAAGTATTTCAATGATTATTATGTTGCTAATAATATGGGACTTATTATCTCTGGAAATTTTGATGTTGCTCTTGCTGAACGTGTTATTAAAGATAAATTTTCGAAATTAAGAAGTGCTCCTGTACCAGAATTCCCGAATTATCCGAATAGTACTTTTGAAAAGATAGAGAAAATTAAAGTAAAATATACTCCTATTAAGATAGGTGTATTAGGTTTTAAAACATTTGGAAACAATCATCCTGATGCTTCTGCTTTGGAAATTTGTAATGGACTTTTAAGTAATCGTGCACAAACTGGGTATTTGGATAAACTTCAAATGGATGGTAAAGTACTTGGAGCGGCGGTAATGAACATGACCTACAATGACGATGGTGCAAATATGATGTATGTTGTTCCAAAATTAGTAGGTCAATCTTTTGAGGAAGCGGAAGCGCTATTATTGGCTGAAGTGGAAAAAATTAAAAAAGGAGAGTTTTCAGACACTTTGCTCGAAAACATAAAACAAAGCATAGCGATAACACGAAAACAAGAATTAGAAAATGAACAAAATCGTTGTATGACCTTGGTTTATTTGTTCTGTCAAGGTTCCTCTTGGGAAAAATATGCAGCTGAATTAGAAAGAATCAATGCACTTAAAAAAGAAGATATCATTCAAGTGACAAAAAAATATTTTACAGATAAATATTTGGTCTATAATTCTTCAACCGGGTTCCCTAAAAAAGAGACATTGGATAAGCCAGGATTTGAGCCTGTAGTAACCGATCAAAAAGTGGAGTCTGCTTATGCTACTCGATTTTTATCTGATGTAAAATTGACCGATAATCCTAGAATTTTGGATTATGAAAAAGACGCTAAATTATTAAAGGTAAATGGTTCAGATTTGTATTTAACAAAGAACCCTTATAATGATATATTTAGTTTACAAATAGTTAGAGGGGTTGGAAAAGATAGCATACCACATTTGGAATACGCACTTGATTTATTTGATTATTTCTACACGAAAGACCTCAATCGTGATGCTTTGAAGAAAGAATTTGATCGCTTGGGTGTTTCTACATATGCATGGGCAACGAACAACCGAACAACCTTTTATTTTTCGGGTTTAGAGAAAAATTTACAAACAGCACTTCCATTAATCAGAGAACTTATTTATGCACCTAAAGTTGATCAGAAATCACTTGAAACTATCGTTGAACAAATTAAAAATGAAAGAAAGTCAGAGTTGAAAGATCCGAATGGAATGGGAAGAATGTTGCTTGACTATGCATTAAAAGGAAAAGCATCAAATTATTTAAGTAGATTACCTATCAAAGAGGTAGAAAAATTAAAGGCTGATTCATTGGTTTCAATATTTAAGCAAACTGAAAAATATGCTACTACGTATCATTTTACTGGAAATATAGAGGAGTCAGAAATTGTTAAAATCTTTGAAAAACAATTACCTCCAGTAAGGTTTACAAAACAAGTTCCTCATTTAGATGAAGCGAAATTACCCATTAACAAAAATCAAGTATTGTTAATGGGGAACAATAAAGTAGTCCAAAGTCAAATTTACTATTTACTAAATACACCAAATTTCTCTGGTGAAACGAGAGACAAAGTGTTAGCCGAAGCGTTTAATAATTATGTAAGCGATGGTTTTTCAGGTTTATTAATGCAAGAAATTAGAGAATACCGTTCTTTGGCTTATGCAACCGGAGGTTCTTTTATCGCACCCATTCAAAAAAACAAACCAGGTTATTTTTACGCTTATATTGGTTGTCAGGTAGATAAAACAAATGAAGCAGTTGGTGTTTTAGATTCAATTATGAAACATTTACCTCAAAAACCGGAAAGAATAGATTTAATTAGATCAGGATTGATTAATTCAATTACAAGTAATTATCCTAATTTCCGTAGTTTATCAACTCGAATAGCATATGGCAAAGAATTAGGCTACAGTGAATCACCTTTGAAAAAAGAATTTGAATTATATAAAAATCTGCAATTCAATGATATAAACAGGTTTTACGAACAAAACATTCTCCATAGACCTCGTATTATTACGATTTATGGAAATTTGAAAAAAATAGATCTAAAGCAATTACAAAATTTCGGAGAAATTCAGAAATTGAGAATTAAAGATATTCGAATAGATTAATAAGAATGAAATGTTAGTAAAGCAAATCTTTTTTCTAAATCAATCTTTTCAAATACAATTGTATCGTATTTTCTAGTCCTAAATACAAAGCATCAGAAATAAGTGCGTGTCCGATGGAAACTTCTGCTAAATACGGAATTTTTTCTTTGAAATAAGCCAAATTTTCAAGGCTTAAATCGTGTCCTGCGTTTATTCCCAATCCTAACTCGTGAGCTAAATTAGCAGCTGCTACATAAGGTGCTATGGCTTTCTCACGGTTGATAGGGTACTGTTCTGCATAAGGTCCTGTATATAATTCAATGCGATCTACTCCCGTTTTTGCAGCGTATTCGATGTTTTTCAGGTTGGTATCTACGAAAATAGAGGTACGAACTCCGTGTTTTTTAATTTCAGTTATGATGTTTCGTAAGTTTTCCAAATGGGTTTCTGTATCCCATCCAGCATTCGAAGTCAATACGTGAGGAGGATCTGGAACTAAAGTTGCTTGAGCTGGTTTTAATTCAGCGATTAAGTTCATATAACGTTCATCTGGGTAGCCCTCAATGTTGTATTCGGTTGTAACAACCTTCGAAAGATCGTAGGTGTCTTGCGTGGTAATGTGTCTCTCATCTGGACGAGGATGTACTGTAATTCCCTGTGCACCAAATCGCTCACAATCAATGGATGCTTGTACTACGTTTGGGGTGTTACCACCGCGCGCATTGCGAATAGTCGCTATTTTGTTGATGTTGACGCTTAATTTTGTTTCCATAACCACGTTTTTTAACCATTACAAAGGTACAATTAATATTCTCTCTACCTTTGTCTTGTTACATTTCATAAGATGGTATATTTAGATATCAATTTTTAATCTTTCAATCTGTAATCTTATAATTTTCTAATCTGTAATCTACATATATGAAATTCGCTACAAAAGCCATACACGCAGGGGTTCAACCAGATGAAGCAACGGGTGCAATTATGACACCCATTTATCAAACTTCAACGTATGTACAAGACGGTGTGGGTGGACATAAAGGGTATGAGTATTCTCGTACGTTGAATCCAACACGTCACGCATTGGAAAAGAACATTGCTGCTCTTGAAAATGCTCGATTTGGTGCTGCTTTTAGCTCAGGTTTGGCTGCGATCGACTGTGTTATTAAAATGTTACAACCGGGTGATGAGGTAATTTCTACAAATGACTTATATGGAGGAACATACCGCTTATTCACAACTATTTTTGCTAAATACGGAATTAGGTTTCAGTTTGTAGATATGTCAAATCCTGAAACGATTGAAGCGTTTGTTACGGACAAAACAAAGTTGATTTGGGTAGAAACTCCAACAAACCCGATGATGAATATCATTGATATCGAAGCAGTAGCTCAAATTGCTAAAAAAGCAGGGGCAATGTTAGCTGTTGACAATACGTTTGCTACGCCTTATTTACAAAATCCGATTGATTTAGGTGCTGATATTGTAATGCATTCGGCAACGAAATATTTAGGTGGTCACTCAGATGTAGTGATGGGAATTTTGGTTACCGATAATGAAGAGATTTCTAAAGAGATGTACCGCATTCAAAATTCTACGGGAGCTGTGACTGCACCGATGGATTCGTTTTTGGTATTAAGGGGGATTAAAACTTTGCATTTGCGTATGCAACGTCATTGTGAAAATGGAGAAAAAGTGGCTCGTTTTTTGGCAGCACATCCAAAAGTAGAGAAAGTATATTGGCCAGGTTTCGAAACGCATCCCAATCACGATATTGCGAAAAAACAAATGCGTGGTTTCGGAGGTATGATTTCATTTTCGTTGAAAGGAAATAAATTAGAAGATGCGCACAAAATCGTGAAAAAAGTAAAGATTTTCGCCCTTGCAGAATCGTTAGGGGGAGTTGAATCGTTGGTTGGTCACCCAGCAACGATGACCCATGCATCTATCCCGAAAGCAGCCCGTGAAAAAATTGGAATTGTCGATTCTTTAATCCGTTTGAGCGTTGGGATCGAAGATGCAGATGACTTAATCGCAGACTTAGAACAAGCGCTTCGATAATTATAATTCGAAGCGTAATCTCTATGTCGCCTTATTTTTAGAAAGAAAGAAACGTACTGAAATTCGGGTACCACGAGGAAGCACGAAGTGATCACCGAAGTGGTCGAGATTTCAGAAGTGGATTGAATTGCTAAAAATACAGCGACGAGTTTTCTTTTGGTTCTTTTCTTTTGTGGAAAAAGAAAAGAATAGATTATTTAGAAATCTCCACCTCATACGAAAACTTCACGCTTTTCTTTTCTCCAGCTTCCATTTTCAAATCCCACGTAAGTTTTCCGTCTTTATCATCCACCTTTGCATTGTTATTTTCAAAACGTTCGATCTTAACTGCTTCACGGTTCGATAATGGATATTGATCTTCCACTTTAACATTGATGGCGGCGTTTTTATTATTTTTCACCGTGATTTCATTTTCTACTTTTTCTTTTGCGTTTCCAAACAACTTTTTATCTGTTTTCATGCGTTTGCTATCGTAGTTAACTACAATTTGTTTGTCTCTTCCTAACGAAATTTCTAAGGTATCAGATACAATGTTTTTATCGATATTTGTTTCACCTACATAGTTTCCTTGATAGAAAATATTCGATTTTCCTGGGATTAAATTTAATTGCGTCCAGTTTGTGATCGATGCATATAAGAATGCGTCTTTATCTAGTTTTGGTACGATGTAATATGCATAGTTAACTGGTACATCTATTTCATTGATTTTAACCAAATAGTCTTCACCATCAGAGTTGATTGAGTAGGGGATTTCAATCGGGTATTCTTTGCTAATGACAGAATTTGACATAAGAATTTCTGGGCTGAGTGAAATGCTTTTTAAATCTCTGGAACTAGCAGCCGACATATCAGCTCTGGAAGTCAACCCAGCTGCTCCTCGTACTTTTAGTGCATCTGTATTACCTTCATAACTTGCATTAGATAAAGACATTTGAGTTGCTTCTCTATCTCGTTCGTTTTGTCCAAGAATTAAATTTATATTATTGATTCTATCTTTATTAATGTAAACGTATTGATTTGATACAGATTCTCTTCCTTGGTATTCTGCACTTACATAGTAATTCCCTTCTCGCAAAGGTTTAATAGAAAATTGTCCGTTTTTATCTGAGACTAAATGTGCTACTTCTTTTTTATTAAAGTCATAGATTGTTATTTGTGCAAATTGAATACCATCGCCTAAGCTAGATACTTTTCCTTGTAATGCACCAAAGCTACTTTCTGTGTTTGTGTTTTTTTGCTCATAACCTCCTACATACCATGGGATCAAGATAGGTTTTTTACCACTTAATGACGGGTCATAACTTGAGAGTTTCAGTTGAACATTTTTCCAATTTTCGCCAGTTGACTGAAATACATTGGCATTGTATTTTATGGTTAAAGGTTTGTTTATTTCGTCCACACGAAAGTCATACGTTGGTTCCCAACCAGCATTGGAAGTGAAGTAGGAAAAAGTTAGGTTTCCATTGAAATAATTATCACATTCGACAGAAACTAAAATTTCTGAATAGGTTTTTATTTTTCGACTTCGTAGTTCATTCAGTTTTTGGTAAATATCTTGTTTGTCATCTACCATTTTTTCCAAAGAAGCTCTTAATTGTAAGGTGTTTGCTTTGATCTCATTTAAACGAGCACGATAATAAACGGCAGCTTCTTTGATTTCAGCGACACTAGAACCAGCACCATTTTTATTGAGGTTACTATTATCTAGTAACAACTTTTCTTCTAGTTCATATACACTTATTTTATTTTGAACATCTTCTATGGCGATATTTTTAGCTTTTAGCAGTTCTTCTACCTGTTTTATTTCTTGGTCTCTTTTCAATTGTCTTTGGAATTCCAAACGGTGTTTTACAGAGAGTACTTCACAATTTGCCATTCCATTAACTTGAATAGAATTTTTATCAATTCCCTGAGGTAGTTGTTCTAACACGACAAAATGTTTCCCTTTATTAAAAGTTACATTACTTGTTCTAAATACTTGTGCACCAGAAAAATATAATGTTACATTTTTAACAGTTGACTTAACACGTAAAGTATCAGCAGCTAAACTTTGAGTAGTAAATACTAAGGTGAAAAGTAAAAAGAGTGACGTTAATTTCATAAAATTCATTTTATAAGCAAAGCTAATTTAAACATTCTAACCTATTTTGAATCATATCAAACGAATTAAATATCAAATTATTGTGTAAACTTAGAAATCAGTATTATCAATTAACTTTTTTTATAAAGTATACCATGAATTAAATCAATATATTTAAAGTGCTTTTATATCTATTATGAAGTTATTTCTTTTTTCAGTCATTACCTTATTGGCACATTTACCTAGTAATCTTTACAAATTGAAAGTAGAAGTTATTGGTTTACGTTCCAATAAAGGTCAGGTCATGGTTGCTTTGTATCGTGAAACCGATGATTTTCCGACCAAAAAAGGCAGGTATAAATATTTATTATTGACACCTCATAACCATATGGCAACTGGTCTATTTGAAGATTTACATGCTGGTAAATATGCTGTTGCAGTTATTTTGGATGAAAATAAAAGCTTTGATATGGATAAAAACATGTTTGGTTTTCCTTTAGAACAATATGGATTTTCAAACAATGCTCGAGAACAATTAAGTGCTCCCTCTTTCCAAAAAGCAGCTTTTGAAATGCATTCCGATCGAAAAATTCAGATAAAGGTCGAGTAAAGATTTTATTTATTCTTAAACTCAGGAACCTTTAAACTTAGGTCTAACGTCTTTTGTCTAATGTCTAACGTCTTTTTTCTAGAGTCTTAAACCCCTCCCTCTTTATGCTTCTCAATACTTAAAGTCAACTCGATAAAGTCTTCAACGGATAAACGTTC
>CANGZT010000057.1 GCA_947458955.1 Flavobacteriia bacterium
TGTTTAGAAGAACCACAAGAAACTAATGAACCAACTAACAAAGCAGCAAATAAAACAATAGAAACTAATTTTTTCATATACGGATAAATTTACTCTACAAAATTAGTAGAAATATAAGAATTTCAAAGAATATGAATCTAAATTCTGCATTTTTGAAACAAAACATCATTTTTTTACTTGTTGTTTTTCTTATCTGTCGTTTGTTTTCTTTCGGACAATCTGAAAATGAATGCTATAAATTAAAAATTAAAGACACTTCTAATTACACTTTAAATTCAATTTATTTTAAACTTATTAAAAAAGGATATTTAATCCCAAAAAGCACAATCATAAAAGAAAACAACGATTTATATTTAGAAATTTGTCCTGGTCTAAGCTTTAGTAGCTTAATAATTGAATCTCAAAATTCCAACACTGAGAGATATAACCCAAAAGAAATAGCAACAATTTTAGAAACGAAATATCAAAATTATATTAATAACGGTTTTCCATTTGCACGTTTAAAACTAGACTCTATACGTTTTAATCAAAATAATATATATGGTAAACTAAACCTTCAAAAGGGTCCTTACTTTGAATGGGGTGATCTTATCATAAAAGGAACTTCTACTGTGAATGATCAAATCATCAGAAACATAATTAACATAAATACTAAAGAACCCTATAGTGATGAGAATTTTATAAGCATCGAAAATAAACTCTCGCAATTACCCTACCTTTCTATTTTTCAGAAACCTGAACTTTTATTCGAAAATGGAAAAGCAAACCTATACTTGTATTTAAACTCAAAAAAAATAAATAATATTTCTGGTACTATTGGTCTTCAACAAAATATAATTTCTCAAAAATACTTTCTGATTGGGGATTTAAAAATGAAACTTGTTAATCAACTAAAAAAAGGAGAAGGAATTGATTTCCAGTGGAGAAGAATACAAGAAAGTACACAAGCACTCAAAATCGGTCTTATTTACCCCTCCCTCTTAAAAAGCAATTTCGGAATAGACAATCAATTTAATTTATACAAAAAAGATTCTACTTTTTTAGAACTTAAAAATCAATTTGGAATACAATACTTTACTTCTAAAGGATTTATAATCAAGGCCAATTATAAATACCTTGAATCCAATATCCTGACTGCAAACGCAACATCAACTATTGGTAAATCACTAAATCATTTTTATGGTTTATCATTTATCAAACAAAAAATAGACTACTTACCTGCCCCAAAAAATGGATTTCAATTTCTACTTGATGTATCGCTGGGAAGGAGATCTACCTCAAGAAATGATAGTTTAAATCTTAAATTTGACAACACCTTAAAATCTGAATATCAGCTAACTCACTATTTCTCAATTTTCAAAAGAAATATCATCAAAACTCAAATTTCAGGAGAAATTTATTTAGCGCCATACTATTATCAAAATGAAATGTTGCGTTTTGGAGGTTTACTAAATCAAAGAGGTTTTAGAGAAGACGAACTTTTGGGTAATATACGTTTGACACAATCAATTGAGTATCGATTTATGATTGAACAAAATTCATATCTTTTTGCTTTTTATGATCTTTCATACTATGAGAATCATGTAAAAAACAAATTAAAAGATACTCCTTTCGGTTTTGGCTCTGGAATAAGTTTTGGAACTAATCAAGGAATATTTTCAATTTCTTATGCTATCGGAAGTCAGAAAAACAATCCTTTATTATTAAGAAATGGAATCATTCACTTCGGATATATCAGTTATTTTTAATCTGAAAGTTTGTCCTTAATTTGCTTCATAAAATTGGAAGCATACACAAAATCAATAATTTCTTTATTATCTGTTGTTACAATTTCAGTTTTTGAACCTTGCCACCAATTCTTACCTTGATGTATAAAATTAATTTTATCTCCGATTTCAATTACACTATTCATATCATGAGTAATTACGATGGTAGTGGTATTAAATTCGTACGTAATTTCTTTAATTAGATTATCAATAAGTATCGATGTCTTAGGATCTAGACCTGAATTTGGTTCATCACAAAAAAGATATTTTGGGTTCATAACAATTGCACGTGCGATGGCGATTCTTTTTTGCATCCCCCCACTACATTCCGAAGGGAATAATTGATTCTTTCCTGATAGATTCACTCTATCAAGACAAAAATCGACCCTCTTTAGTCTTTCTTTTTTGGTTTGATTCGTATACATTCTTAAAGGAAACATAATATTTTCCTCTACGGTCATAGAATCAAATAAAGCAGCACCTTGAAACATCATTCCGATTTGAGTTCGAATATTTCTGCGTTCAATCTCACTCATCATACAGAAATCAATACCGTCGTAAAGTATTTTACCCGAAGTAACTTCATGCAACCCGACTAAACATTTTGCTAATACCGATTTTCCTTGTCCAGATGAGCCGATAATGAGATTTACTTTGCCTTTTTCAAAGATTGCTGACACATCATCTAATACTTTATGCCGACCAAATACTTTAGTAATATGTTGTACTTCAATCATTATAACAAAAACATTTGCGTAATAAAGAAATTAGCTAATAAAATTGCAATGCTACTATTTACTACCGCTTTAGTGGAAGATTTGCCGACATCAATCGCACCACCTTTTGTATAATAACCATAAAAAGAGGCAATAGAAACGATTAAAAAACCAAAAACAACCGTTTTAGAGAGCGCATAATAAATATCGCTTACTTTAAAAAATGATCTTAACCCAAAGACATACGCATCTGTTGAAGAAAGACCAGATAAAAGCAATGCTAGCCAACCTCCTAATAGGCTTAAAGACATTGAAAAAATAATTAAAATTGGAAAGAAAACTACTGCTGCAATAATTTTAGGTAATACAAGATAATTCAAAGAATTCACACCCATAATTTCTAATGCGTCAATCTGTTCAGTTACGCGCATCATACCGACTTCAGATGAAATATTAGAACCTACTTTCCCTGCTAAAATAAGCGATATAATTGTAGGGGAAAATTCTAAAATTGTACTAGACCTTGTGATGTAACCGATAGTATATTGAGGTAAAAATGGCACATCCATGTTTGAAGCTGTTTGTAATGAAATTACTCCCCCCATAAAAATGGACATTAAAAAAACGATAGGTAGAGAGGCTATTCCAATAAGTTGAATTTCTTCTACACACCTTTTCCAGAAAACATTAAACTTTTGAGGCTTTGAGAAAACCTCCCAAAGCATCGCAAAATACTTCCCGATATTTGATATTAATCTGAACATTTTTGCTAATTTAACTACTAATTTCGATTTCAGATAAAAAACTCATTAAAGAAAACAATTAAATGTCCAACTCGGAAGAATTAAAAATAAAAATAGCTACTCAACTAGAAAAATACCTTCCAGAGGGATTTTCTTCAATGGTTGCTGAATTATTTCTACCTATTCCAGTAAAATTTAAAATTGTTAATCCTCGAAACACAAAACTTGGAGATTACCGACCAGCAAACAATGGTCAACCTCATCGAATCACAATCAATGGAAATCTCAACCCATATGCTTTTTTAATAACAACCGTTCACGAATTCGCACATTTGCAAGCTCATGTGAGATATGGAAGATACATACAGCCACATGGAAATGAGTGGAAAAAAACATATAGGGAATTATTACTTCCTTTCATTGAAACCAAGATACTACCAAAGGAAATTGAAAATGCACTCATCAATTCATTAGTTAATACTAAAGCCTCCTCGTGCTCTGATATTGATTTATCTCGAGTATTAAAAAATTATGATCAACAAAATGATGACTATGTATTGTTAGAAACCTTACCAATCAATACAAAATTTAACTTACAAGGAAAACTTTTTATTAAAGGACAATTAAGAAGGAAACGGTTTATATGTGAGGAAATTCACTCTAAAAAAAAGTACCTAATTTATGCCATCGCGGAAGTAATTCCTATATTTGAAAATTGATTTAAATTAAACGATGAATAATAACTACTGTATTATCATGGCTGGTGGCGTAGGAAGCCGCTTTTGGCCGATGTCTACACCTCAAAAACCTAAACAATTTCTAGATGTACTTGGAATAGGAAAATCTTTGTTACAAATGACTTTTGAACGTTTGACAAAGATTGCACCAGCAGAGAATATATTTATAGTAACTAATCATGGTTACGTAGATTTGGTAAGAGAACAATTACCAGATATAGATTTTAGTAGAATTTTAACCGAACCTAGACGTAAAAACACTGCACCTTGTATTGCATATGCAGCTGCTAAAATTTATGATTTAAATACAAATGCTACTTTAGTTGTTGCACCTTCAGATCATTTAATTTTAAAAGAAGATAAATTTACTTCCATCGTAAACATTGCTATTAACCAAGCAAATTCTGATGAACGTCTTGTCACTTTGGGAATTCAGCCTACAAGACCTGATACTGGGTATGGATATATTGAATTTGAGGAGATTGGCGATATCATAGGGGGTGAAGTAAAAGAAGTAAAACACTTTAGAGAAAAACCAAATAAAGAATTAGCTGAAATCTTTGTAAAAGCTGGGAATTTCTATTGGAATTCCGGAATTTTCATCTGGAAAGCTGCTTCTATTTTAAATGCAATCAAAAAATTCAATTTACCACTATACGAATTGTTTTCTCCAGAAAATGGATTTTACAATAAAGCAAATGAACAAGAGAGTGTAAATCATTGCTTTGAAGTTTGTGAAGACATATCCATTGATTTCGCAGTTATGGAACATGCAAAAAATGTAGATGTTGTTCTAGCGAATTTTGATTGGTCTGATTTGGGTACATGGGGAAGTTTATACACCCATTTAGAAAAAGATTTTAACGGAAATGCGGTGATTGGTGAACATGTGCATATGATTAATTCTACGAACTGTATCGTTAATTTACCATCAAACAAACTAGCATTAATTGAAGGTCTTGATAATCACATCATTGTTGAAGCTGATAATATGTTGATGATTTTAAATAAAGCAGATGAGCAAAATATAAAAAATTATATGTTTACACTCAAAGAAAAAAGCCCAGGGCTATTTAAATAACATCAAATTGAAAAATAAATATTTTAAGAGCGGCCGTAATTCGAGTCGCTCTTTTTATTGAACCATTATTTTTTGAACCGAATTATTAAGTTGAATAAAATAAATTCCTTTTTCAAAATCTGAAACATCTATCTTAATCTGCCCTACTCCTTCAGTTTTATAAACTTGCAACCCTATGGAATTTAATATTTTAATTTCTTCAATCGTTGATAATTCTATATAAATATCTTTATCTGAGAGGTTTGGCCAAATTTTAAATTGTATTTCCTTTTCTTTAATGGAAGCATATTCCGAATTGATAACACCAACTGCATCTAGATCAAATCCTGAAGAAGGAAATGGTGTGGGAAACGGGTCATTAATTAGATTTCCTTTACTATCTCGTGTACCATAAATTGGATTTATCGATCCTACCGCATCAATCAAACGAACAAACTTAATATTTTGAAGATCTAGATTCGAAGAATCTTTCAAAATTTCTAAATCAAATGGTGTTCCAAAACCTGCTTTATATTTTCCTGCTAGGTTATCAATTTTAGTCGCTTCCATAATTGCGTCATTGCCTAATTGAATAACTGTAGGAGTTAAAGAAGTCGAAGGAAACCGAATAAAACGAATTCCATCTGAACTTACTTCAACAAATGCTAATTCTAAATAAGTACTGTTAAAACTATTTTCAAAAACTGCAAAATCAGGTCCTACTCCATTCTGAATTCGGTGAGGAAATGACAAGGTTATTACACCACTATCTCCTAAACTGATTACCCTAGAATCTGCAATTCCTAAACCATCTTCTATTTTACCAATTGTTGCTAAACCTAATTTTTTATCTGTTATATTTTGCCAGCCTCTAGAAACGACTCCTTCACTAGCCCAAAATTGAAAAATACCAGAATCTTTCGAAATAGCGGTTGTACCTATTTGGTCAACGGCTGGTGCAAATTGAGCATGGAAACTGAAAATATTCAATAAAAAAAAGAATAATAGGAATCTATTCATAACAAATAATTTTTGACGGATTTAAACCTACTTTAAACTTTTCTTTTAATTTTCCATTTGTATCAAAAATGGAAACATACCCTTGATTAACATAACCATTAGCATCTGTGATGCATATCTCATTTTTGTTTGGTAAAAATTGAATATTATACAGATTTACAAAACCTGAAAGAGAAATAAAATCATTTAACTTACTAGTGTTTTTCTTCATAGAAAAAAGACTCAACGATTTATTATTGGTGTTTATTAGTAATAAAGAATCTTGAAAAATTTCCATATTAAGTATGTTTTCATTAAAATTTTTTTCAATTTCACCACTTATTACATTTACTAATTTCCATCTTGGAACTACATCATTGTAGTTGCCACGCGAGATGACATATACATGATCTTTTAATCCTTTTATAATATTTCCTGGATTTATACCAACAATGATCCTTTTAACTTCAGAAAGCATATTCAAATCAACAATTGAAATGGTACTATCCATTTGAGGAGGATTTAATCCTCCAGAGTTTGCTACCAATAATTGCTGATTTAATAAGCATAAATTTTCAGGGTTATCACCTACTTTAATTCGTTTTATAATTTGAAAACTAACTGTATCAATGACATCTACATACCCATCAAAACAAGACACAAACACATTTGAACCATAACCAAGAATATTTCTTGGTTGTTTCGATTTATTCCCTGCAATCATTGGGATTTGTTTCACTGACTTTAACGTATTTGCATCCAACACTTCTATGATACTTGATACATTTACAACTACGTAGATTTTATCTCCATAACGCATCATATCATTCCCTGTATCACCTAAACCACGTTGATTATTAGTTTGAAAAACATCTAGTGTTACATTTCCTGTTTTTCCATCATACCACGTCAAACTTGCATTATTTTGATTAAATAAACCTTCATTTAAAACCAAATAACCTTCGGAAATGGATAAAACTTGTTCATTTGTCTCAACGTTTTTTTTCTTACAACTAAGAATAATAAAACAAATAATCAATACTCCTAAATAGACTTTATTGAAAAGCATAAGATAATGATATTAAGTAATTTCTTCCCGGCATAACGTAATAACGAATGTATTGATAGGAAGCATTAAATAGATTTTTTACAGAGAAATTACATTTAAATTCACTTTGTTTTTTTGTCTTAAATGAATATGCTATGGAAACATCCGACAAGGTAAATCCTGAAACAAGATTTGAATTAATGTTTTCATTTAACGCATACCTACTTGACAAGATAGTTGTGGACCAATTAAATAAAACCTTTTTGTAAAATTCTAAATTTAGATCCAATGTTCCTGTATGTCTGGGAATATATGCGATTTGTTGTTTGTACGATGGACTTGTTATAGAGGAGTAATCTAAAGCAGACTGAAAAGAGTAGATTCCTTTTGTTCTTATAGAAATAGTTGATTCATTTAAAAAGTTGTGTTCAATGGATAAGTCTGCGCCTTGGGTAAATACTTTGCCAACATTTTGAACTGACCATAAAAAGAGATTTTTTGTCGGTATAGCAACAATTTTATTTTCAATAAGGTTTGCGTAAAGATCTATACCAACCTTGAATTTATTTAAATACATTGATGTTCCTAAATCTAATTGATTGACGAGTTCTGGTTTTAATTCTTTTTCGTAAATGGTATTTATAAATAATTCACCGAAAGTTGGTAAGCGCATCGTTCGTTTAAATTGTAATCGAGGTAACCCGATTACTTTAATTACTGACTTTTTCTCTACAAAAATATTACCGGAAAAAATGGATTGGTATTCTGAAAAGCCCCCTATTTTATGAGTCAAAACCTGGTGATTATTTAATTGTAAATGATACAAATAACCTTTCTTATCAATTTTAGCTCCAAAAACAAACATACCAATGTGTCTTTTAGGATTATATACAAGCGTTGTGTTTTGAGAAACAAGCGTATGTAATTGATATTCTCCGCCACCAAAAAAATCAAGGGTTGAATCTTTCCAGTTGACATTAAAAACTTCACCAACTGATAATGAATTATTTTGATAGTTTTGAATCAATTCTCCTTTATTATTTAAGTAACTTGGGTCAGAATATCGCATTTCACTTGTTTGGTAAGAACCATAAGTCTTAGAATTAAAATTGTTTTTACAAACAATCCTTTCCATATTAACAATATGATTTTTAGTAAATAAACGTTGTGAAGCAAAATCATTGTAAAAAATAACAGAACCAGGTAAGCCCTTTTCTGATTGATAAAAATGATAAGCGGCATTCCATCGTTTGTATTCCTTAATGGATGAAAAATGAATTCCTGTATTCCATTCTAATAAATCATTATTTTTTCGAATAGCATCGAATTGATTTTCACCATTCATATATTTGAATGGATATGCGCCATCAAAACTTCGGCGTTTACCATATATAGCAACTGATTTATTTTGAAAACCTTTCTTTAGGGATAAATAATTATCTAATTGACTGTAAGAACCATACTTAGAATTAAATCTAAGCTGATATTTTTCAGCCGAAAATGTATTTTCAAAAGTTTGGATATTTAAGGAGTTTGCAGCAACTAATGAAGAAACCGGATATAAAAAAGAGGGATCCGAAACGGAATTAAAGCGAATATTCTCTATGTTTTCAGCTTGAATCCCACCTAAATCTATCTGTCCAACTTGGTGATTGTTCAATGCAAATTCATTAAGCATAACCACACTATGATTACCACTAATACCCCTAAAAGAAAAGGTTTTAAGCCCCCCTAAACCACCATAATTTTTAAGGGAAATTCCGGCAATTTTTTGGGTAATTACACCAACATCTTCATAAGGAATGGCTTGAATTTCTTTTCGAGTAATTTGTTGATCTAAAGAATTAAGAGAAAATGTATCTTGTTTTTGAAGAATAACAATTTCTTTAAGTTCTTTTTGATTTTGGGCTAACAGCGAAAAAGAAAAACAAAACATCCCTAAGTAAAATAAGAGATGTTTCATTTAAATATTAATATTTAGCTTTCAAATTATCTAAAGCAAAATAGGATGGTGTTAACATACCGTAAGCATTATTATCTGATGATGATAAATTAAATACGAGTGAATCCGTATTACTCAAACTAGATATATCAACCGTTTTCCAAGACTTCAAAATAAAGTGATCTTTTGAATTTTCAGATCTAAAATCAGCTAAATAAACATCTACTGAATTTTTAATAATCCCATTTGCATAACCATTGATTACTAATTTAAAGAAATCTCCTTTTTCGAATTTTTTAGCAGAACCATCACCTTTTCTCATTGACAGAGCTGCATAGGTGTTGTTTGTGATGTCAACACTCGTTAAAAAAGGTTTTTTAGAAGGACAAGTAATTTTTGCGCCATTTTTACCAATTACATAAGTTTTGCTGTTATTACTTCCAGCCCCTGCAAACGATGAGTATTCATTGATAAACCCCTCGGTTATTGTGTCGGTCTTAGTTGATATGGCAAACCCTTTCGCTAAGAAATAATTAGTTTTCCCATCCCAAACATAAGCATCTTGAACGGATTGAAAAAGGAAATTTTTAGAAGCAAAGTAATTTATAGTACCTACACTGTCAACGTATCCTTTTGTACCTACTGTTAATTCTTCGAAGTCTACAATACTAATAGAATTGTCTAACGAATCCGTTACTTTCTTAACCTCTTCTTTCTGACAACCAATAAAAGCAGTTGAAACTAATGATGCAGCTAGCACCAAACGAATGTTTTTTACGAACATACTTTTTTTCTTCATTTTACTTAATTTAAATTAATAAATAAAAAGAAGAAATCAGGGGATGATAATCCCACATAAGGACGAGTTACCTTTGGTGACCAATGGATAGGTCAAAACAAGTAATTCCGACTTTATTCTGAAGTCTTCATTAATAATGATTTAGGCAGGTATTCTGACTCGTTCCAACTCAACTTCACCTTCCCATTTCTAGACGTCATTGAAACAGTGGTATACTTGAAGTTAATTTAACAGAACATACAGCTGCAGAAACAGTTCTGGATTCACACCAGATTCCCTTTTACTTCACAGAGTGATACCGTAAATCGATGGTAAATGTAACTATTTTATTTGAAATGAATTAAAAATAAAAGTTGAGAAAACAAAAATCCCCTAATTATTTTCAAAATTAGGGGATTAATATTTAAGTAATTTAAAATTATTCGTTTTCAGCAACTACCTCTTGTACTTCTGGTAAGTGTTGTTTTAATAAGTTTTCAATTCCGCCTTTTAAAGTTGCAGTTGAAGAAGGGCAACCAGCACACGAACCTTTTAATAAAACGGTAACTGTTCCATTTTCAAAACCTCTAAACTCTATAGCACCACCGTCAGATTCCACCGCTGGACGTACATACTCATCTAACAATCCACGAATTGCATCGTCATATTCAGAAACTGCATATTCTTTTTTAGGTTGATCTTCTGTTGAAGGTACTGGCTTAGGAGCCGGCATTTGAATTAAAATATCCTTTGATTCTGCAATCCAATTTTTAACAAACTCACGTAAATCCATCGTGATAAAATCCCAAGGTATATTATCAGACTTCGTTATAGTAACAAAATTACTAGCAATAAACACATTGCGAACAAAAGGAAATTTAAATAACTCTTCTGCCATAGGAGAATACCCTTTAGCATCAGCACCAGAAGTAAATTCAACAGATTCCCCTGTTAACATTAAATATTTGTTAGCAACGAACTTCATAGTTGAAGGATTCGGAGTCATTTCGGCATATACATTTACTGGAACTTGCATAACTTTATTTTTTTGTTCAAAATTACAA
>CANGZT010000058.1 GCA_947458955.1 Flavobacteriia bacterium
GACATTTTTCATTTAGACTCTTTTTTACGTTCGGCAAATATAAACGTATATAAATTAGTTTTATTATGTATAAATTAAAAAATAACTAATTTTTCCATTTTGCTTGTGCTAGTTTGCCCATCAGTGATTGTAATACGGTAAATATAAACCCCTTTTGCCAACTGATCACCAAATTGATCCAAACCATCCCATTCAAAAAACTGTTCTACGTTCGAATTAAATTGTATATTATCTTTAATTACAGTTTTAACTAATTTTCCAGAAATAGTCAATATATCTAATTTTATTGTTGCTTGGCTTGAGATTGATCCTTTTTCCACAAAAAAAGATGTTTTTGATGTAAAAGGATTGGGATAATTAAATATTCTATTCATGGTAATTCCGTCTGATTGATTCACATAAAAAACCAATTCTTTTTCCGAAGAATTATTGTAAACATCCCAAGCTTTCAATCTGAGTTTATGTTTACCATTTGAAAGTCTTGGTAAAGGATATTGAATTTTACCACTCTTGTAGGTATTCTTGTCTGCTACATAATACCCATTCAGATCGATAGATTCAGTTGTTTTATCATCAATCACTAGACTAATTTGATGTCCTATTCCCGAACTAGAAATATTAATACCTGAATCATCTTTTAAACCAACATACAAAACAGAATTCGGTAAAAAAACTCCATTTTGAATTTGTCTTAATGAATCCAAACTAATAGCTATATCTGGACCAATCGAATCTTTAGAGAAATTATTTGAGATCCCACCTATTAAAAATGAATCGCAATAACCAATAGCCTGATTATTCTCCATAAATGAGATTACAGAAATCTTACCTCGACCAACACTGTAATCAATATCTTTAGGAAGAATAAAATCAACACTAAAATCACCCTGATTGACAGAAACTAGTCCTTTAAATAAAATCGAGTTTTGATTATCAAAATTGATTTTAGGAGAACTCTGATTTTGACCTAATGTACTTACTACATTTTTTTTATCATATAACGTAATAAATAAATTTCCGTTTTCAACAATCTTAAAACCAGCTCTATTTGTGACATGACCTTTTATACTTACATTAGAAAGCGCTTTTAAGGTGTCATGGAATTGATTCACATGAACATTATTAATAGAATCAATAAAAATATTATTTGTTGGATAACTTATTCTCAAAGCAGGATCTCCAATAAGAGTAAAACTTCTTCGATTCGAACTTGTACCAGATTGATTTTTTGTCCTCCTAAATATTTCCCCGAAAGTTAAAGAAGAATTTGATATCGAATCATATTGAAGAACATTTTTACAAAATGCATTTCCTGAAATAGTATTAACACCAAAAAAAACAGGTCTAGTAGTAGTCATTAAAGCTATTGCCCCTCCCTTCGGATTAAGATATAATACTTCCCCAGCACTCACTCTTGTAGGGTCATCGTATTTCGTGAATTCACATGTGGATGACATAAATAAAGGTAGATTTTTGATGTTTTTATAGCTTGATACTTGATCAATTGTTAAAATTCGTTCTTCAGCGGCACCAGAGGGCCCTCCATGACCAACATAGCTAATTACCAAAGCACCATTGTAAAATTGATTATCTATTTGTGTATTTAAATCAGGGTACCTCTCACCACCTGCTGTAGATATTTGTTGAAAAGCATCTGAATATAATTTAACCACATTTATTTCAGGATGTTTAAGATTCAAAAACTTAGATTGAGGCTCAGTATCATTATTTATAAAATACCCCCCCTCTTCATCATCGGCTATAAGTACCATTTTTGTTCTCCAATCTGTTTGACTTTGATTCTTATCAATATATTCCTCTATTTTGGCTAACATTTCATCAGCTTGTTTTTGATTTGAAATCAACATTCTTCCCACACCAATATCTAATAAATCTGTACCATTCAAAGATTCTTCATCATCCATCATACCGAAATAATCATCTGACACCATAGCACTTAAGAAATCTTCAGATTCTTCAAACTGATACGTAGGTATGTAATTATTATTTCCTTTAATACGATTTTTATAATCAAAAGTACCATCACCAAATAACAATAAATATTTCAACCTATCCTTTGCATTATTTTTTTGCTTTTCATAAATACATCTTGCAAATTGTTTTATTGCAGTAGGATCCATTTCACCAGAGGAAAATTCATTATAAACTTCTTGATCAGTAACAACAACTGTCCTTAAACCTTCTGTTTCGTGTATCTGCTTCAATTTATACGCTTGTCTTAAAAACTCTTGAGGAGTTACAACAATCATATCCACGAAATCTACATTATGTAGATTTTGAGGATTAACAGGTAGTAATTTAGATTTTACTTCTGAAATATTTTGAGGATTAAAAAACCTGTAAAATTTTGGAACATTTACCAAATCTTTAAAGAACTTTACATTATTCTCTTGTTTCGTAATCAATTCTTTAACATCAGTTGGAATAGTCACGTCCATAAAAGATCCACTTACATTTTTTGGAAAGTTTAATTGGACAACACCTTTACCTGTATTACCAGCATTAGTGATTGTAACATTTTCAATAAATGAACTCAAATTTTGAAAAGCATTAATTTCAATTTTATCTAGAAAGAATTTAGTGTCTGGGCTATTTCTAACCAATTCTACTTTTACCTTATCAAAACCAGAGCTACTATTGATTTTAATTGTATTTTCTACTCTTATGTATTCAGAGGAAACACTAGGTAAATTTATTTTTTTAACAAATTGATCATCAAGATATACATTCAAATAACTTCCATACAACCTAGCATTCGTTGCACCAGAAAGTAAAATAGTAATGTCGTTTAAACTTGTATTAAAATTTTCAAATTTAACATCTATTTTTTTTTGAAAATCAAGAAGTTCACCATACCAACGTTTTCCAGCATATACTAAAGAAGTATCTTCTAACTCATGTATGCCGTGATGCTGAAAGGTTTCACATACAAAGTCTGTAGATAAAGAATTATTATCAATAACATCTATGAATTTCGGAGGAGTATTAGATGAAATTCTAAGAAAATAAGAAGAAAAATCAGAATAGATATTTAAATCCCGTGTTAAAAGACTATCTGTATCAAAATCAATTTTATGAGGTCCTTCGGCATAAAACAAAATAGCATCCCCATCATCAAAAACACCATCTTCTACACCTTGATAAATAACACTGTTTTGAATCAAATCGACATCTTTAAACGCAGAATTTAATTCAGGTAATTTACCAGTAGCATTTCCATAAATATGATAAGAATTAAACCCCATTATCTTAGGATCAAAACCCAATCGAATTAACTGAGAATAAGTTAATTTGTAAAATCCATCACGCTCGATTCTAAATTTAAACCACTTACTATTTTCATCGGATAAAACCGAATTTAGTTGCGATCCTCTTTTTCTTTTCATTGAGGTATTCTTATCAACAAAATCCAAACCAATAGTTTTAACCTTATGTATAGTGCTTGATATTAAAACAAAAGCTGAAAAACTAACATTTGTATAAAGTTCATTTTGATCGTAAACGTTATGAAAATTAAACTGAAATGAAGTATCTACTTTAATATGATTAATTTTTAAAAATTCCAAATCAGATTCAGATGCATTTTCATAAGTTATATTTTTAAAGGAAACTATTTTTGGTTGTATCACCTTAAAACTTTGAGAAATTTTAACAGAGTTAAAATCAAAACTAAATTGTTTGGGAACTGAAATTGACTTTTCATTCAACATAAAAGTATCTTCAGTCCAGTCAATAATAAGGTTATTATTTTGAGAAAAAGATAGATTGTTTCTTCCAATCAAATAAACTAATAAAATTAAAATCAAAAAATTAGACTTTAAATTATTTATGATAAATTTTAACATAAGTTGCAAGAAAAATTATTCCAATTTTAACTAGGGTAAACTTAAAAAAAAATACTTTATTGTTTTTTAGATGTTAAAAATATAGAAAATTATTAGTATTATTGTGGGCTATTACGGACATTTACGAGGTTAACTTCCAAAAAAACAATTGGATGAAAATATATATAAAATTTATAACCATCTTGTTACTAACACTTTATGTAAACAGTGTTAACTCTCAAGAGCCGACATTCACTCAGTTTTATGCTAATCCCATTTATTTAAATCCAGCATTTGCAGGTTCAAATAAATGCCCTAGAATAAACATGAATTATAGAAACGAATGGCCTAATTTATCTGGAAATTATGTAACATACAGTGCTTCATATGATAAATTTGTTAAAAGCATTGCCGGAGGTTTAGGTTTGCTAGCAACCTATGATCAACAAGGAAGAGGAACAATAAATACTGCAATGTTAGGTTTGGCTTACTCATACCATCAAAAAATTAACAGAAAGTTTTCTATGTTGTTTGGTGCAAGAGCAGCCTATTTTCAAAAGAGCATTGACCCAACCAAACTAACTTTCAACGACATGATTGATAGGTACAAGGGCTTTATTTATCCAACAGCTGACAAAATAGGCGATAATCAAGTTAATGTTCAATTTTTTAATGCTTCTGCGGGTGTTCTAGGTTATTCAAAAAAATTCTTTGCTGGTTTAGCAGTACACAACTTAAACATGCCTAATGAATCATTAATTAAAAATGGAGTTTCTCCACAAAAAATGCGATTTACATTTCACACCGGAGCAGATATAAAAATTGGAGGTGCTCGATCTAGATATTCAAAACCTACTTCGTTAATGCCGAATATTATTTTCCAATACCAACAAGGTTTCATGGAAATGAATTTTGGAACATATGTTAAACATGGAAATTTTACCTTTGGGGCTTGGTATAGAAATCGAGACGCTTTCATTTTATCACTTGGAATAAGTACTAAAGCATTCAGAATGGGTTATAGTTATGATATAACTGTATCAAAATTAAATAATGGTGTGTCTTTTGGATCACACGAAGTTTCGATGGCATTAAATTTAAGTTGTGGTGAGAAACCTGTGAATCACAGAAATCTTTCTTGTCCATCTTTTTAATTTTAATATAAATTGTAACTTTTATTTTTTTTTACGTTTAAATATTAATAAAACAACTGATTTAAAACTATGAATATGAAAATTTATCAGTTTATTGCAGTGTCCATATTAACATTAGGACTTTTGCAATCTTGTGGTTCAGAAGCATCTACAGCTACAAGTTGGGATTATAACAACTCCGATAATGGAGGTTTCGAAAAGGTAAACAACTACGAACAAGAAACGGGTCCAGGACTTGTTTTTATCGAAGGTGGTTCTTTTACTATGGGAAAAACAGAGCAAGATGTAATGTATGATTGGAATAACAGAGCTGCAAGAGTAACTGTTTCTACTTTTTACATGGATCAAACTGAAGTTACCAATTTCCATTGGGTTGAATATCTATATTGGATTCAAAGAGCATATGGAGCTGACTTTCCGATGGTATATAAAAACGCTTTACCAGACACCCTATGTTGGAGATCTCCACTAGGATTTAACGAAAAGTTCGTAGACTACTATCTTCGTCACCCTGCATACAGAGACTACCCTGTAGTTGGAGTTTCGTGGTTACAAGCTTCTGATTATTGTAAATGGAGAACAGACCGTGTTAATGAGTATATATTAATCCGTGAAGGAATTTTAGAAGGTTACAATGTTGAAGCAACTGGTCCTACAACGTTTAATACTGAGTCTTATCTATCAGGACAACATGAAGGTGGAGCATCAGTTCCAGATCTAAACCCGTCAAATACGGAGGGTACTAGAAAAGTAAGAATGGAAGATGGATTCCTTTTACCTAGATATCGTCTTCCTACTGAAGCTGAATGGGAATTTGCTTCATATGGGTTAATTGGAAATATCGATAATGGACAAGAAAATTATACAGATCGTAAAATTTATCCATGGAATGGTCATTGGGTTCGTAATGATAGTGAAGAATTCAGAGGTATGGTTCGTGCTAACTTTGTAAGAGGTAAGGGTGATTACATGGGAATATCTGGTAACCTAAATGATGGGCACGATGCTACAAGTCCTGTCGACGAATATTGGCCGAATGATTTTGGATTATACAACATGGCTGGAAACGTTTCAGAATGGGTAATGGATGTATATAGACCTTTATCAACTGAAGATTTTGATGAGTTTAGACCTTTCAGAGGAAATGTGTTTACTACAAAAATCCTAAACAACGAAGGTGCTATCGCTGCGAAAAACGAACAAATTACTTATGATGTTCACGGAATGAAGGAATATCTTAATGAGTTTGAAAGAGTGAGATACCAACGTATATCAGCTAAATCTCACGATGTTTCTGACACGACAATTCCAGATGGAATAATGAAGAAAAACATTTCTAGAAACCCTATTAAAAAAGGGTATGCTCCAGATCAATTCTTTGTGTCTCACGGAAATAAAAAAGACAGTATGGAGCTTGCTATAATTTCAAGAATCAATGGAATTTTAGATACTGCTATCATGTATAAAAATGATAAATACGAATATGAGGCTTCTAACATTGTTCAAGAGAAAATTTTTAACGGTGTTTTTGCTGAATCTTTAAGAAAAGGTCCACAAGATACTGAATATGATTTTGAGGTAATTACTTTGCTAAGAGATGGATTTGGTTCATTCGTAATGAACACTCCTGGTAAATTGAAATATAGAACAGTTACTGAAGAAGAAAATATCGGAAGACTAAATTATCGTAGAGATGATTATATCGACTATCTTGATGGTGATATTGAAAGCTCAATATTCTATGATAACAACAATAGAAAAAATGCTATCAATGAAGCAACAAGAGATCCAAATTTAATCATGTATCAAAGCGAACACGAACAATATGATTTAAAGGGAGGTGAAGTTAAAAAAGGCTATAACCCTGATGACGAAAACCCAACAACTGTTGCTTGGCCAACTACTCTAGTTTCCGACAAATCAAGAGTTTACAAAGGTGGTTCATGGAAAGATAGAGCTTACTGGTTAGGTGGTGGAACAAGAAGATTCTTAGACGAAGATAAATCTTTATCAACGCTAGGTTTTAGATGTGCTATGGATAGATTAGGAGGTTCTAAAAGTTTAGAATCTGAGCATCGAAATGCCAAAGCAAGGAAAAAAGGAAAATAATTCTTAATATTAGCCTCGAGAAATCGAGGCTTTTTTATTTTTATGGAATTTAATAAATATTACGAAACATCAGGTATTTGTATTGATACCAGAAAAATTGAAAAAAACTGTTTATTTGTTTGTCTTAAAGGTGAAAATTTTAACGGTAATGACTTTGCAGAACAAGCACTAATCTCTGGAGCAAAATATGTAATATCAGATGATAAAAAATATATAAATTACAATAATATATTTGTAGTAGATAACTCTTTAAAATACTTGCAAGAGCTTGCTAATTTTCATAGAAAACAGTTTGAAATACCAATAATTGGAATTACTGGTACAAATGGTAAAACGACATCAAAAGAGTTGATTTCATCAGTTCTTTCTGAAAAATACAATACACTATATACTCTAGGTAATCTAAACAACCACATTGGTGTGCCTCTAACCCTACTTAAGCTAAATAAAGAGCATGAAATTGCGGTTATCGAAATGGGCGCTAATAAGCCAGGAGATATTAAAGAACTCGTAGAAATAGCAGAACCGACACATGGCATTATCACCAATATGGGTAAAGCCCATTTAGAAGGGTTTGGCTCATTTGAAGGTGTTCAAAAAACGAAAAGTGAAATGTATGATTTCCTTTCAAAAAATGACGCAACCGTTTTTTACAACTATGACGATGAGATATTAAAATCGAACCTTCAAAATCAGAAACTGAACCTTATCCCCTTTTCTTCTGAACATAATAGCTATATAAAAGGTGAATTAATTTCGATGTCTCCTTTTATAAATATGAAATGGAGCACTTCCGAATATGAATCTCCATTACTAGAAACTAAAATGATTGGCTCATACAATTATTATAATTTTCTAGCAGCGATTTGTATTGGTAAATATTTCGGAGTTGAAAATGATAAGATCAATCATGCTTTAATCAATTATCAACCTTCAAACAATCGTTCTCAAATTGAAAAAACAGCAAACAACTTGCTAATTCTTGATGCATATAATGCTAATCCAACAAGTATGAAAAATGCTATTGAGAGTTTTAACTCAATGGTCTCAGAACACAAACTGTTGATTTTAGGAGATATGTTTGAGCTAGGTAATGATTCTAAAGAAGAACACAAACGTGTTGTACAGCATACAAAAGAACTTAAATTAAATACCCTTTTCGTTGGAGAACATTTTTATAAATTCAAAAATGAATCTGACACTAATTTTTTCAAAAACAAAGAAGAGATAAGATTATATCTTGAGAACAATACTATAAAAAACAACCTTATTTTACTAAAAGCTTCCCGAGGCATCGGTCTTGAAACTTTAAAAGATGTATTATAAAAAAGGCCGGAATTTCTTCCGGCCCGTATCTGTTTAAGAAAAGATAATTATAGTTTGTTATCCTAAAATACCTCTTGAAATAACAATTTTCTGAACTTCTGAAGTTCCTTCATAGATTTGTGTGATTTTAGCATCACGCATTAATCGCTCAACATGGTATTCTTTTACATAACCATACCCTCCATGTATTTGAACTGCTTCTACAGTTTGCTCCATAGCAACCTTAGATGCATATAATTTTGCCATCGCACTTGATTGATCGTAATTTCTATTCAGATCTTTATCTACTGCAGATTTATATACTAATAATCTTGCAGCTTCAATTTCTGTAGCCATATCAGCAAGTTTAAAAGCAATGGCTTGATGATGAGAAATAGGTTTACCAAAAGCCGCTCTTTCTTTTGAGTAAGCTGTTGCAAGTTCAAATGCACCTGCTGCAATTCCTAAAGCTTGTGCTGCAATTCCTATTCTACCTCCAGCAAGCGTTTTCATAGCAAACTTGAACCCAAATCCATCCTCTCCTATTCTATTTTCTTTTGGAACTTTCACGTCATTAAAAATCAAGGTATGCGTATCACTACCACGAATCCCCATTTTATCCTCTTTAGCTCCTACGATGAAACCTTCCATACCACGTTCAACAATCAATACATTGATCCCTTTATGACCTAATTCAGGATTCGTTTGTGCTATCACCAAATAAATAGAAGCTGATGATCCATTTGTTATCCAGTTTTTTGTTCCATTTAACACATAATGGTCACCCATATCAACTGCAGTCGTTCTTTGTGATGTTGCATCAGAACCAGCTTCCGGTTCAGATAAACAAAAAGCACCTATTTTTTCCCCTTTTGCTAGAGGCACAAGGTATTTTTGTTTTTGTTCCTCAGTTCCAAACTTTTCAATACCATAACAAACTAAAGAATTATTAACAGACAAACAAACAGATACAGATGCGTCAACTTTAGAAATTTCTTCAATTGCAATCGCGTAAGAAACTGTATCCATACCGCCACCACCATATTTAGGGTCTACCATCATTCCCATAAAACCTAATTCACCTAGCTGTTTGATTTCATCCGTTGCGAATTTTTGTTCTCTATCTCTTTCGATTACGCCAGGTTTTAAAACATTTTGCGCAAAATTTCTTGCAGCATCTCTGACTGCTAAATGCTCTTCTGTAAGTTCAAAATTCATATATCTTAATTTATTTCAACTATGTTTGTAAAAGTAAAACAAATTATTTCGTTTTAGAATCCATTATTCTAAATAAATTCAAATCAAGAATAAAATTCATGAAAATAATCAGTTTAATGTCCGGAACCTCTTTAGATGGTATTGATATAGCTTATTGTAATTTTGAAAAAACACAAGAAAATAATTTCAATTTCAATCTGATTTATTCTAAAACATACAAATACAATCCAGAGATAGTCAACCAATTAAAAAACGCAATAAATTACAGTTCTTTCGAATATTTAAAATTTGATAATGAACTTGGGGTTCTTTACGGAGAAATTATTAATCACTTTATTGATGAATTTTACATAGACAAAAATTCAGTTGATTTAATTGCTTCACACGGACATACAATTCATCATCAACCTAATAATCTAGTAACTTCTCAAATCGGACATGGTACAGCGATAGCAATTAAGACAGGTATTAAAGTGGTGAACGATTTTCGCATCAAAGATGTTTTATTAGGTGGACAAGGTGCTCCACTGGTTCCGATAGGTGATAAAATCCTTTTTTCGAATTTTGCAGATGGATTTCTTAATATTGGTGGTATTTCTAATATCTCCTTTGAAAAGAATAATAAAATAGTCGCTTTTGATATTTGTCCTGGTAACCTACCTTCCAATCATTATGTTTCTGAAAGAGCA
>CANGZT010000059.1 GCA_947458955.1 Flavobacteriia bacterium
CGTAAACAAAGTTAAAGCACCCGCTGTCTCAGCACAAACACCTTCCAAAGGAGTTACTTTCGTAATTTTAGAACCCATTGTTTTTACGATTTTCCAACCGCCAAATAAGGTTCCAATACCAATCATAAGGTAGCATCCAAAAGAAATCCAAAATGGCATCGTATCAGAATTCACCTTTGTTTTCAATTTATGTCCTTTTTTCAACTCTCCTTTTTCAACGAAAGAAGCAAAAATTCCAGCTTTCTCATATTTATTTGAAAGTTCTTTTTTATGAAAAATCAATTGATCATTTTCAGCATCATATACATCATCTCCTTTTGTATAAACATGTAATTTTTCTAATGCATCATCAGCTTCTGAAAAAGATTTAAACTTTGAGGCATTTGTATATTCCTTGTTTAACTTTTCATCTTCAAAAATCACCTCTTGTGTTTTAGCATCTAAAATATTATCGCCTAAAGCATAAAAAGTAATATCTTCAATTTTACCAATTTCGGGTTTGAATTTTTCCTTTTTACCTTCTTCATCTTTGAATTCAATCTGCATTAATTCAGAGATTTTGAAATTAGTTCCAATTTCTTCTGTCAATTTACCATCTCTACCAAGATTACCATAAACCATCAAGGCAGCACAAATAATACCCATTACCTTTTGAGAATCAGCACCACCATGACCTAACGAGAAAGCGGCAGAAGAAAGTAATTGTAGCTTTTTGTACATATTCGATTCTTTCAAAGCAGATTGCTTTTTACCGTGTACCAACATATAATAAATGTAAGCCAAAATAAATATTGCTAACATAATCAATACAATGTACATCATAATAGGTTTCATGTCCATGTATTCTATCATATAATCCATAAGGAGATATAAACCAGCAGAACCAGCTAAAATGATAAAGAATTTCAAGAAGTACCTTCTACTTACCGTAATAATTGCAATGATGAAAGCGATAACACCACCGATTAGCGGAGCTAAAACTATGAATGAAATTACAGGAATAATTTCATCAAAAGCAATTACTCCAAATCCAGCATGTGCAACAGCAGCACCAGCAAAACCTCCAATTAAAGTGTGAGAAGATGATGAAGGTATACCCAACCACCAAGTAAATAAATTCCAGGCAGTGGCAGCTAGTAATCCAGCAAGAATTACCCATAAATCAATGGCTCCACTATCTACTGTTTTGGCAACTGTGTTTCCGACACTCATATCAAACACCCAGAAAGCTAATACGTTAAAAGCGGCTGCCCAAACCACTGCTTGAAAAGGAGTCAACACTTTTGTTGAAACTACAGTTGCAATGGAATTTGCTGCATCGTGAAAACCATTCACTAAATCGAAGATTAGAGCAATAGCTATAACGACTAACAATAATGTAAACATCTTAGTTAAATTTTAGTTTGAATGATTAAGCGTATTTTACAACGATAGATTCCATTACATTACCAGCATCTTCGCACTTGTCTGTTACTTTCTCAAGATTTTGGTAAATTTCTCTTTTCTTGATTAACAACTTAATATCCGTTTCATTTTCGAAAAGATTTTCGATACTTAAATCAAAAATATCATCTACTTGATTTTCGATGCCATTAATTTTGATAACACATTCAACAACTTTATTGATGTTTTTTAAGTTTCTCAATTCTAGTACAGCTCTATTTACAGATAAAACCGACTCCTTAATTGCATCAGCCATTTTAATAATACCTTGATCTGAAGTTGGCTCAACTTTGTAAAAGTTTAATTTTTTTGCTGTTGCGTAGATGTAATCAGCAATATCATCCAATGCGGTAGCAAGACTGTGAATATCCTCTCTATCAAAAGGAGTGATAAAGTTTTTTCCTAATTCAACAAAAATAGTATGTGTTAATTTATCATTTTCGTGTTCCAAATCTTCCATTTGTTTCACGATTGTAGCTCTTTTGTTGTAGTCTGATTCATTCACTACATCAACTAATTTAGCAGCAAGCGATTCTAAGTTTGCACTTGCACTTTCAAAAAGTGTATAAAACACTTTGTCTTTTGGTAAAAAGAATTTTAAAATTGACATATCTAAAATATTTGTTGGTCAAAATTAGCATTTCTTTGTTGCCTTACATCAGTCTTAAAGCACAACTTAACGTAAACATAACATTAAGACACCTAACACTCACTCAAAAAACTAAAAATCAACAAATTAACCACGAAACACACCTTCAAAACTTTGATAAAAAACCATAAGATATAATTAATCTTCGATTACAATTACAGTTAAAAAACTAATTTATAACCAATTGTATTATTAACTTAATGTTACCAAATTTAACAGTACATTAATTTTAGATAAAACATATGTTAATTAAATGTTGTCTAGATAATTTTGGCTTCACAAAAAATTAACATTAATGAAAAAATTAATTGCTGTCACATCTTTGTGTTTTGCATCATTAGGGAGTAGTTTTGGTCAAAATTCACCATTACTTGTAAAAACTAAAAAAGAATCTGGAATCGAGATAATTCAGAAAGATAGTCTGTTTGGAATACAGTTTCAATTTAGAATGCAAAACCGTGCTGGTTATCTTTCAAAATCAGAAGAAGATTTGACTCCATCTGAAATGGAATTCAGAGTGAGACGTTTACGTATGCGTATGAAAGGTTTTGTTTTTAACCCCAAATTAACTTATCATATACAATTATCATTTTCAAGGGGTGATATGGATTGGGAAGATCCAAATGCATCAAAATATAATACTAGTCCAAATATAGTCCGAGACGCAATAATCTATTATGAACCAATTGAAAATTTAAAGTTTGGATTTGGACAGACTAAATTACCAGGTAACAGACAACGAGTTATTTCTTCTGGAAACTTACAATTTGCTGATCGATCAATCGTAAATTCTACTTTCACTCTAGACCGTGATTTTGGTTTCTTCGGAAGCTATGAAAAAGAGTATTTTGCTTTGAAAGGAGCTATTACTTCTGGAGAAGGTCGTAATAGTACCAAATCAGATAAAGGTTTAAACTATACAGGTCGTCTTGAATTATTACCTTTCGGTAAATTCTCAAAAGGAAATGACGAGTGCGAAGGAGATTTAGCAAGAGAACAAACGCCAAAATTAGCACTAGCATCAAGTTTTAATTTAAATGAAAACATAGTAAGACAATCTGGAACGTTAGGGAATGATTTGTATTCAGATGTCGATATGAAAAATATGCATTTAGATTTATTATTTAAATACAAAGGTTTTGCTTTTTATCAAGAATACTGTAGCAGAATTGCAAAAGATAATATAACTACTGACGGAACGAAATTCAGAAGCGTTTATACTGGTTTTGGAAGTTTATCACAAGTAAGTTATTTGTTTAAAAACAATGTAGAATTGGCCTTTAGATATGCAAACATTACCCCAGATGAAAAACTATATAATAATGCTGTTTATAAAACTGTAAACGAGAAAAAACAAGAACATTTTCATTTGGGTGTAACCAAATATTTTTACGGACATAGAGTAAAAGTTCAAGGAAATTTACTGTATCAAATCACAAAAGATTTAAAAAATTCAACTAATCAAAAACAAGTAGGAGCTATATTCCAAGTTGAATTAGGAATTTAAACTTTATTTGTAATTCTATTAAAGGCTATTCAATAAAATGAGTAGCCTTTTATGCGTATTTAATAATCATATTTTCGAGCAAAACAGCACAATCTTTTGCTTGATAACTTACCGCCTCAAGATTCTTCAAGATTTCTCTTGTTTTAATAATCACTTTTGGATCTTCTTGTTCGTCAAAAAGACGATCTAAAACCATCAGAAAAGTATCTTTAGAATCAGTATGTTTATCAAATATCTGTTTGATAATACTTAAATACTCCTTTGTTAATTTAAGTTTTTTGAGATGTTCTATGGCTGTATTCACATCATTGACCAAGAAATGAATTTCTATTGCAAAAACATCAAAACCAGATGCATCTGGATGAATTTTATAAAAGTTGATATTGGAAGAAATTTTGACAAGATTATCTCCGATTGTTTTTATACTTTTTACAAGTCCATAAATATCTTCTCTATCAAAGGGAGTAATGTACGATTTACTCAAATCAACAAAAACTTGGTTAACAATATCATCATTTTTTTTTCCAAGCGCATTAATTTCTTGAATCAGTTTTGCTCTTTTTAAATATTCAGGTTCGCGTACTAAATTTGCAAATAAAACATTAATATTAAGCAGATTAAAGTTTATATCATTGATGTGATTGTAAAACAATTTTCGTTGAGGACGTACGATATTCTTTAATAACCTAAACATTGTTTGTGATTTTCTATCTCAAAAGTAAATTAACTTATTCTGATAAATAAGCTTATGAACAAAGCATAATAGAAAGATAAAATTTGAGCGACTAAATCAAGCAATATTTAATACAAATTAATTTACTGATAACATTTAGTTAAAATTTAACATAATTAAGTTGAATAAAACTTATTTTTTGAATATATTTATTAAAAACCTAAAAGTCATGAGATCAATTTACATAATTTTTGCATTAGTGGCTTTCATTGGATTAAGCTGTAATTCAAGTAAGTTAGCCATAAGTAATTCTCACGAGATAGAATTAACAAGTTCTAATGATACCATTTTTTTCCAAAAGCTACCAGTCGCCAAGGTGGAACATTATGGTTGGGTAATTGATAATCACGATCATTATACACAGAAAATAGTTTTAAAAGATATCAGTTGCTGCGATGATTATTCGTTAGATGTAATTAGTTATGTAAAACAAAAACATCATACAGCAGTTATCGAGTATAGAAACAAATAAATGCATCTACATATTAAGGCTATCTAAATTAGGTAGCCTTTTTAAATTAAACTATTTGGTTATTTTCAACACCCAAGAATCTTTTACTACTTTTAGTCTAAAATAGTTTAAGATAAGTAAAAAAGGGTCTGTCAACTTAACTTTGTATCCTACGTAATTCAATTTTGATGTTGGGAACGTATAAATTTTTAGAGGATATCTAGATTTCGTTTTGGAAAGTTGTACTGCATTTTCAGGAATTTTAAAAGCTCCTATTATTACATAATAATCTGTTTCTTTAATCTGATCAGATTTTAATTGAACTACATTAACTTTATTTTTTAAAGTAGAAATTACAGAATCTTTATTTTCTAATTTTTGTTGCATTGAAGAAATTACATCCAACAAAGAATCATATTTGACATATTGGTTGTTCGTTCTTGATATATTATTGATTTCAACCATCAAATCATTAAGATCAATTTTAACCTGTTTTTTATTTTGTGCAAAAAAAACATTTGAAAACAAAAAAGTAATTATGATTATTACAAATCTTTGCATTATTGATGAATTTTAGTTTCTAAGACTTTTAATTTTTCAGTAATTAAGAGTTTGTACTGATTTGCAAGTTCTAGATATCGCTCGGTTGTTGTCATTTTAGATAATTCTTGAATTTCAACTATGATTTTATTTAATTCCGTTTGAATATCAAGCTTAGAAATTTCTTTTGAATTAATAAGGACATCTAATCGATCAACTATCAATTTTAGTTTAAGCAAGTAGTAATTATCTCCCGCTTTTGATGATTTTATTTGAATCATTTCTTTTTCTTCCTTGTTTGAAGAATTAAATTTATCTTCAAAATCACCCACATGGTAGGTTTGCTCTTTAGAGATAAAAGTATGTATATAAGCAAATTCTAAACCATTGTTCACAAATGAAGTATTACGACTATTAGCAAAAGCATAACTCATTTTAAACATACTGTTTTTATACCTCAAACCCAATTGATAAACGGTAGCTTTATTCGCAATCAAATTTAAACCAACTATCGGAAAAACATCTTGATGAATGTTATATTGAAAAAAGGATCCTAAATTTATATCTTGAGTAATACCTTGTTTCGTATATAATAAATGAGGGGAAACACCCATTTTTTCATTGAAATCGTAATGAAATTGAAAATGGATATTTGTCCTTAATTCATTCAAATCACCCAATGTAGTATTTTTGTTATACCTAGAGATATGGTAAAACGATAAACCGGATGTTAATGCTAACCTTTTTGAAGGTATCTTGTATCGATAAACAATTCCTAGATTATTATCTAATTTATAAAAACTCTGTTGTGCATACGATTCACCCGATTCTAAATTCTGATCAAAACCGGTTGAACTAAAAGGAGAATATTGAGACTCATAGTACAAACGTTTGGTATTTAAACTATTATTGACCACACCCAATTGCATTCCAATTGCTAACATGTGATTATCATTAAACATTTGACTATTGATAATCTTATAAGACGCAGATGCGAAATAATTAAAATTATTAAACGAACCATCAACAGCTCTATTGTTACCGAAGTATTGACCAACAGAGAAACGATGACCTAAGGGTATATCCATACCTAGACCAAGAGCACTAGCATCACCATTGACTAAATTTTTAGAAGAATTACTTCTATAATTGACGTTAATTTGTAAACCACGATTATCAAACAATCTATCCCCGGTAAGTGCGGGATTTAAAAAAAGATCGTTCATCTCGTATTGATAAAAACGAGCATCTTGAGCATATAAAATAGAACTAAACCAAATAAAAATTATGGACTTTACGAATTTATTCATTTTTTTATCGTGTTAAGTTAATTACACCAGTCTTGTTTATTTCGGAACCATCAGTTAGTTTTCCAATCAACAGATAATTATATTCCCCAATAGGTTGTTTTTCTCCGGCAAAATTTCCGTCCCAACCTTCATTTTGAGATTCGCTTGAAAAGACTAAACTACCCCATGTATTATAAACCTTCAAAGACATCTCAGAAATAGGACCTCCTAATACTTTAAAAACATCATTTTTACCATCATTATTTGGAGAAAAAGCATTTGGAACTGCAATATTTCCAGGATATCGTATTTGAACATTCTCACAATAAACCGATTTACAATACTCTGAATTTTTAGCAGTCAAACAAACTTTAAAAGAACCTGAATCTAAAAATTGATGAGCAGGATTTTTAAATGCTGAGATTGTACTATCACCAAAAGACCAAACATAATCTTTTGCTGTAGTAGAAAGATTTGTGAAATTAATTTTAAATCCAGGAATTAACACCTTCTTATTTTCTATTTCAAATTTTGAAATCGGGCTAATTTGGATTGAAATGTATTTTTCTTTAACTAAAGAATCTTTACAACCTTGTGGGGAGATCCCTATACATTTTACTGTAAAAGAATCAATATCCATGTACTTATGCGCTGGAGCAAAAAATGTTTGCTTGAAACCATCACCAAAATGCCATTCAAATTTAGATCCCTCCATGAAAGTTGATTTGTTATCAAATACGATTACATCAGGCAAACAACCATTGGTTTTATCCGCTGTAAAATTAACCTTAGGAACATCGTCTATACTAATCTCTTTGGTGGTTATATTTTGACAACCTTGATCTGATGTAACAGTCAATGAAACAGTATAGTTACCTGATTTTTGAAAAACGGTAGAAGGATTAGATTGAGAACTAAATACACCATTTCCGAAATTCCAATTCCAATTTGCGATTTTACCATTAGACACCGTTGAACTATCTATGAACTGCATAATTCTGTTGGCACAATGAGTAGATTCAGTAAATTTTGCTGTAACCAAACTCAATGGATTTATATAATTCGGAATGATTAATGAATCAGCACAACCTCCAGGAGCAACTACAGTAAGTTTCACTGAAAATTTTCCATCTTTTTGGTAGATTTTTGATGGGTTTTTATCAAATGAAAAAGTTTTATCACCAAAATCCCAGTTATAAGTAGAACCTGCAACAGTAGTTGAAAAGTCTTTAAAAACAGGAGTTAATGGTATACACCCATCTGTTTTCTCAGCATTAAATTGTACTTTGGGTTTTGTATTAATTTGAATTGAATCTTGAAAAGATTCAGAACATCCTTTATTCGACGTTACGGTTAACTTTATAGGATATTTACCGGATTTATTAAAGGTATGTTGTGCATTTTTTGTGTAAACTGAAAAACCATCTCCAAAATTCCAATCCCATGCAACAATAGATCCATTGTCTACTTTTGAACTATCAGAAAAATTTAATAAAGTATTCAAACAACCATCTGCTTTACCAAAAGATACAATTGGATTTGGAGAAACAGTGATGTAAGAAGTTTTAATCAAAGAATCTTTACAGCCACCAGGGGTAATAATCACCTTTTTTATGGAATATGATTTTGATTCTATAAACCCCTGAACAGGATCAGGTTGAATAGACATTTGATCATCGCCAAAATCATATATAAAACGAGATCCTAAGTCATAAATTGAATTATTACTAAAACTTACATACAAAGGAGAACAACCTGAAGTGGTATTTGCTTCAAAATTTACAATTGGTCTATTGTTTATCTCAATTGTTTTAGAAACCTCAGACTTAATTCCCTTATCAGATATTACAATCAATTTCACAACATATTTCCCTGAGAGTAGGAATTTATGGGTCGAATTTTTTATTGAAGATGTTGTATTATCACCAAAATCCCAATTCCAATCAACAATTTTTCCAAAATTAAAAACAGATTTATCTTCAAAAACTAAATCAGTATTAGCACATGCGTTAGCTGTATAATCAAAATCAGCAATGGGCTTTTCAAGTACTACATTTACAACAGAACGTGCAAAACACCCATTTAAAGTACGTACGATAAGTTCGACGGGAAACACTCCACCCGAAGCGTAATGGTGTTTCGGATTATTAGTAAAACTCGCAGATTTATCACCAAAGTTCCATTCAAAAGTCATTTCATCATTCGTAACACTTGATAAATTATTAAAATAGACTGTATCCAGCGATTCACTTGTTGTATAATCAAAACTAGCAATCGGTGATTCATTGATATAAATTGATTGGTTTGTTGAATCTTTACAACCATCAACTGTTTTAACCACTAGTTTTATATCATATTCGCCTGGATCTACAAAAGAAGTATTAACAGATTGTGTATTTGAAAATGAACCATTTCCAAATTCCCATTTATATTCAGCAATTGGAACTCCGCTTGATGATTTAGGGCCAGCAAAAGTCAAAGCGCTTTTTGTACATTTCGATCCACTAACTAGTAAATTTGAAAATGTCTTAACTGACTCCATTTCAGTAACTTTGTTTTTAGAAGGATAGCCTAATAAAAGAGTAGTAATTTGAAAGAAATCAGAGGCATTGACAAGCGCACATGTTTGCTTTAACTTAAATCTAAAATAAATCAAAGGGGTATTATTGGGAATATTAAAAGAAACAAAGGGACCTGCTGTATTATTTCTTAAGAAATTATCATTTGTATTTAAAAAAGTAAATGGTTCGAGTTGAGCATTCACTTTAATCGTAGAAATATATTCAAATTTTTCTTGATTAAACTTCAATCTAATATCAAACGAACTTACTGGATTTTTTGCTTTTACAATAATTGGAATATCTAAAAAACGTTCGCCACTGTTAAACGACACAGCTGCATTTTTCAAATCGATTATTACAGAGTCATTGGAAACATCTGGAGGTGGAACTAAAGCAAAAGTATTTAAAGTACAAAGTGTTACAAAAAATAAAAAAAGCAAGTTTACTAAACGAAACATAACATTGAATTTTAACCAAAAATAATCTCGCAATGAGACTATACGATAAAGTATATGTTATGAAAGTGTTTATATTTTAACAACTTAATTTTAAGAGATTCTAACTTCATAGAAAACAAGAAGCCACCCGATCGGGTGGCTTCAAGAGATAAAAAAACAGAAAGTAGAAAAAATCTACTTATTTATAACCACTCTCTCCACCCTAACAACATTTTCACCTGTTACTTTGAATAAGTAAACCCCTTGAGGTAACTCATTTAAGTTAACAATCTTAGTCATATTTGCTTTTAATTCAAAAGAATCAGAAACTTGTTTTCCAGTTAAATCAGAAATTACTAAAACAGCATCTTCATTTGTTCTGATAGAAACATTATCATTTGCTGGGTTAGGAAATAATTTAAGATCAAAACCATTAGACTCTAATTGAGATTTTCTTACTTCAACTTGAACTTTCTTACCATTTAACATTGCTAATCTAGGTTTCAATGTATTTAAAGAAGCTTCTTCATCTACACGTAGTTTGATTGTAGCAACTGTGTTGTATGTTGAGAAATTATCATAGTTATTTGAAGTAAAACGTACTGTTTGATCAGCTTCATTGAAGTGATAGAAATTCTCGATTTCTTTAGAAGCAACTGTAATATCTTCTAATTTCAAA
>CANGZT010000060.1 GCA_947458955.1 Flavobacteriia bacterium
CCTCACAATTTAACCGAAGTGGTTGATGGTTGTATCGCATACGTTGATAATAAAGAAATTGAAGTAGAAGAACTTTTAAATTACGTTAAAGCACCTGATTTCCCAACAGGTGGGATAATTTATGGTTACGAAGGAGTAAAAGAAGCTTTTTTAACTGGAAAAGGAAGAATCGTAATTAGAGCGAAAGCGGAGATAGAGGAATCTAATGGTAGAGAGCAAATTATTGTAACTGAAATTCCTTATCAAGTTAACAAAGCAGAACTAATTAAAAAAGCTGCTGAGTTAGTAAATGATAAAAAATTAGAAGGAATTTCTGATATCAGAGATGAATCTGACAGAAATGGTATGCGTATCGTTTTTGAATTGAAAAGAGATGCTATTTCAAATGTAGTTCTCAATAAATTATACAAATTTACTGCTCTTCAAACTTCTTTTTCTGTTAATAATATTTGCTTAATTAATGGTAGACCTCAGTTAGTAAATTTGAAGGATCTAATTTCGAATTTCATAGATTTCAGACATGAGGTTATCATTAGAAGAACAAAGTTTGACTTAAGAAAAGCTGAAGAAAGAGCACACATATTAGAAGGTCTAATAATTGCTTCAGATAATATAGATGAAGTAATAAAAATCATTCGTGCTTCTAAGAGTCCTGAAGAAGCGAGAGAAAGTTTGATTGCAAGATTTAGTTTATCTGATATTCAGGCACGTGCAATTGTTGAAATGAGATTACGTCAATTGACAGGTCTTGAACAAGACAAACTACGTGCAGAATATGCTGATTTAATGGCTTTAATTGCTGATTTAAAAGATATTCTTGCTAATGAAGAAAGACGTATGCAAATCATTAAAGATGAGTTAGCATATGTTAAAGATAAATATGGCGATAAGCGCATGTCAAGAATCGAATATGCTGCAAGTGAAATGCGAATGGAAGATTTAATTCCAGATGAAGAGGTTGTAGTAACTATTTCACATGCAGGATATATCAAACGTACCTTATTAAATGAATATAAAGTACAAAATCGTGGAGGAATGGGGTCTAAAGGTTCTACTACACGAGATAAAGATTTCTTAGAACACTTATTTGTTGCTACTAACCATAATTACTTATTAATTTTTACCGAAAAAGGGAAATGTTTCTGGATGCGTGTCTTCGAAATTCCAGAAGGTAATAAAATTGCAAAAGGAAGAGCAATTCAAAACTTATTAAACATTGAACAAGACGATAAGATTAAAGCATATGTAAAAGTTCAAGATTTAACAGACAAAGAATACGTAGAAAATAACTTTATCATCATGTGTACGAAAGAAGGTATCATCAAAAAAACTTCTTTAGAAGCATATTCACGTCCAAGAGCAAACGGTATTAATGCAATTACTATTCGTGATAATGATGAATTACTTGAAGCAAAATTAACCGATGGTACTAATGAAATTGTATTAGCTACAAAATCAGGAAGAGCTATTCGATTCAATGAAGAAAAAGTAAGACCTATGGGAAGAAATGCTTCTGGTGTAAGAGGTGTTACTATGGTTGAAGAACACGATGAAGTAATTGGGATGGTATGCGTAAAAGATAACACTTCTACTGTGATGGTTGTTTCTGAAAATGGTTATGGTAAACGTTCTTATTTAAATGATCCTGAAGATGGAGAACCAATTTACAGAATTACAAACCGTGGTGGTAAAGGGGTTAAAACATTAAATATTACAGATAAAACTGGACCATTATTAGCAATTAAAAATGTTACTGATGAAGATGATTTAATGATCATTACCCGATCTGGAGTTACCATCAGAATGCACGTAGATTCTTTGAGAGTACTTGGTCGAGCAGCACAAGGAGTTCGTTTAATTAACTTAAAAGGAAATGCTGCGATAGCTGCTGTTGCTAGAGTACCTAGAAGTGAGGAAGAGGATGAAGACATCATCGATGAAAACTTATTAGATTCTGAAACTTCTGGAGAAGTTGAAACACCAACAGAAGATTAATTAATAAAATTAAAATTTTAAAAACTATGTCATTATGGCATAGTTTTTTTGTTTAAGAACTTTATGAAAATACAATTAAAAAAAGCTAAAAATGAAGCTACTAAACGCTTTCACCCATGGATATTTTCCGGAGCAATACACACAGACACAACCGAAATCATTGAAGGAACTATCGTAGATGTTGTAGATTCAAACAATCAGTTTATAGCAAGAGGTCATTTCCAACCAAGTACGATTGCTGTCAGAGTTTTAACTTTTGAAAATGAAGAAATTAATCAAGCTTTTTTTACAAAACGCATTGAATCAGCTGTTGCACTTAGAAAGAGACTTCAACTCATTAATAATGATAACAATATTACTAGACTCGTTCACGGTGAAGGAGATTTATTACCCGGATTGATAATTGATTATTACAATCAGGTTGCTGTAATTCAATGCCATAGTGTTGGAATGTATCAGGCACTTCCATTGATCAAAGAATCCTTGTTATCTGCATTTGATCACGAACTTAAAGCAATCTATTCCAAATCAACAGATACTTTACCAAATCGACTTGAAATTAAAAACGAATATTTATTTGGAGAAGTTTCAGTTCCACACATAGCTTATGAAAATGGAATAGCCTATAACATAGATTGGATAACTGGACAGAAAACAGGTTTTTTCATTGATCAACGAGAGAATAGAAGTCTTTTAAAGAAATATGCAAAAAATAAAAAGGTTTTAAATACTTTCTGTTATTCTGGCGGCTTTAGTTTATCTGCAATTTCGGGAGGAGCAACTTTCGCTCATTCGTTAGATAGTTCAAAAAAAGCGATCGAACTAACAGATGCTAACATATCTTTAAATCACATGGATAAGCAACACAAATCTATTGTTGCTGACACAATGGAGTATATAAAAGAATTGCCAGAATCATATGATATCATAATTCTAGACCCTCCTGCTTTTGCAAAACATAAAGACAAAAGACACAAAGCAATACAAGGATACAAAAGATTAAACGCTCATGCAATAAGACAAATAAAACCAGGTGGATTGATATTCACTTATTCATGTTCTCAAGTTGTCGATAAATACCTTTTTACCAATACAATTATTGCTGCAGCTATTGAAAGTGGAAGAAAAGTAAGAATTCTAGAACAATTACATCAACCAGCGGATCATCCAATAAATGCTTTCCATCCTGAGGGAGAATACCTAAAAGGATTAGTAATTGAAGTAGAATAAATGTTAGATTTTAGCTATAAATCTATTTTAAAGGTAGCATTGCCTTTGATGTTTTCCTCATTTATTCAATCAATTGTACTTATTACAGATGCTGCTTTTTTAAGTCGATACAGTACTATAGCATTTGATGCAAGTGGAAATGCAGGTTTAATTTATGTGACTTTATTTTTTGCTTTAACAGGCATGGCAGATGGCATACAAATTCTTTTTGCAAGAAGAGTTGGACAAAATAGAATTAATGAAATAAAATCCATATTTGCTTCATCATTTTATGTACTAATAGGTTTAGTAATCATTTTGTTTTGCATTGCTTATTTCCTAATGCCTTTACTTCTCCCCTATTATTCAAAACATTTAGATTTAGCTGAAGCACAAACTAAATTTATTAAAATCAGGAGTTTTGCATTATTTTTTTCTATCATAAGTCTCCCTATTCAATCATTTCTCCTCTCAATTGGAAAAACATGGGTTGTACTTGTGAGTGCTTCAATCATTGCATGCTCAAATGTTTTTCTTGGATACTGGTTTATTTTTGGAGGTCCTTTTCTCCCCGAAATGGGGCTAAAAGGTGCTGCATATGCATCCTGTTGTGCTGAATTCTTAGGCATGTTATTTTTATTAATTTATATTTTATTTGACAAGTCTAAAATTGAATTTCAATTATTTAGTACACTTAAAATATCTAGAAAAGCAATTAATGATATTTTTTCAATAGGTACGCCCTTATTCTTTCAAGGATTTATAGCACTTTTTACGTGGACTGTATTTTTTACATGGATTGAACAACTTGGGAAATTTGAATTAACAGTTTCTCAAAATATTAGAGCAATTTACTTTTTGGCATTTGTTCCGATCATAGGCTTTGCCTCTACAACTAAAACCTACATTTCTCAGTATGTAGGAGCACAACAATTTGATACAATTCCCACGATTCAGAAACGTATTCGAATTTTAACTATTAGCGCTATAATACTTTTTTTTCATGGTGCTATTTTGTATCCTGAATTTCTAATAAAACTGATCAATCCGAATGAAGTTTATTTACAAAAAAGTACGGAAATTTTAAAATTCATCGTTGGTTCGTTTTTAATTTTTGGAATAACATCGGTACTTTTTCAAACGGTTAATGGTTCTGGAAATACAATAGCAAGCTTTATGATAGAATTTTTTAGTGTCGGAATTTACATACTAGCAAGTTTTATTTTAATTAAAATATACCACTTAGATATTTATTGGATTTGGTCTGTTGAATACATTTATTTCGGATCGTTAGGTATACTTTCATATTGTTATTTAAGATTTTTCAATTGGAAAAAAAGAATTATATAATAATCGAATAATTTTTTAATATTATGGCAAATAAAGACTTTAAAATTGTTTTTATGGGAACCCCTGAATTTGCGGTTACGATCCTAGATGGAATATTAAAATCAGGTTATCATGTAGTTACAGTAGTAACTACTCCCGACAAGCCTGCAGGCAGGGGGCAAAAAGTATCTGAAAGCGCTGTTAAACAATATGCTTTATCAAAGCAACTACCTATTTTACAACCAGAAAAACTAAAATCAGATGAATTTATTTCTACTTTAAATTCTTTAAAAGCGGATTTATTTGTTGTGGTTGCCTTTAGAATGTTGCCTGAAATCGTTTGGAATATGCCCCCAAAAGGCACCATCAATCTACATGCCTCGTTATTACCTGATTATAGAGGTGCAGCACCTATCAATTGGGCAATAATAAAGGGTGAAAAGGAAACTGGAGTAACCACATTTTTTATAGAACAAGAAATTGATACGGGTAAAATTTTAGAAAGAACTTCTATTCCAATTGAAGAAAACGAAACAGCTGGTGAACTTCATGATAAATTAAAGCATTTAGGTAGTAAACTTGTAGTACAATCGATCGAGAAAATTTATAGTGGAAATTATGTTGCTATCAATCAAAATTCAATATTGGGTGATACTACACCAAAACTTGCACCTAAAATATTTAAAAATGATTGTTTGATTAATTGGAATCAAAATGCTGATATAGTACATAATTTTATAAGAGGATTAAGCCCTTATCCTGCAGCTTGGTGTCAAATTGAAAATATCAGTAAAAAAGAACTTAAAACTTATAAAATCATTAAAGCATTTAAAACAACAAAGAAAGTTACAAATACATCTAATATTGAATTTGATAAAACCGGTTTATACATACCATGCAATGATTTTTACCTAGAAATTTTAGAAATACAACCTGAAGGCAAGAAAAAAATGAACTTTAAAGAATTTTATGCTGGATATCAAAATTACATATTCAAAATAATTAAATAGCTAAAAATCAAGTTTTTACATTTTAAAAACTTCTAATAAATTAATATAGAGATAGATAAAGAAAATTTTATTTGATTTTTTTTAATGATTTTTTAAATTTTTTCTTGGAATTTATTGACTTTCTTATAATTTTGTTAGACAAATAAAAATTTAAAATCAATACAAATGAACAAATCTGAATTAATCGACGCAATCGCAGCAGAGTCTGGATTAACTAAAGCTGATGCTACAAAAGCATTAAACGGTTTCATCAAAGCTACTTCTCAAGCATTAAAAGCTGGAGATAAATTAGCTTTAACTGGTTTTGGTTCTTTTTCAGTTGCAGAACGTCCAGCTAGAGATGGTCGTAACCCAAAAAGTGGAGAAGTAATCAAAATTGCTGCTAAAAACGTAATTAAATTCAAAGCAGGTTCTGAATTAACTGACAACGTTAACTAAGAATTGATTTTCTTACTATAGAAAGAGGTAGTCATTGGCTACCTCTTTTTTATTGTATATATTTGAAATATGACGGAAGCAGAATTTGAATTGGAAAAAAAAATAAAAGAAGAATTTTATTCAATCATTACAGACAATAAAAAAGAAATGTTTGATCGAATATCTTCAGAAAGAACAAAACATATCACTGTTGTATTAGAAAATATATATCAAGAACACAATGCAAGTGCAGTAGTAAGAACATGTGATTGTTTTGGTATTCAAGAATTGCATATCATCGAAAAAAACAACCAATATAAACTTCAAAGAGATATTGCTTTAGGCGCAGGTAGATGGGTAGATATGTATAATTATAACTTAGGAGATCAAGTAACAAAAGATTGCATACAGAAATTAAAATCAAAAGGTTATAAAATTGTTGCAACAACACCTCATACAGATCAAACAATTCATGATTTAAATTTGAATACACCACTTGCTTTCATATTTGGCACTGAACGTAGAGGTTTAAGTGATGAAGTTTTTGAAATGGCTGATGAAAAAGTAAAAATACCCATGTATGGCTTTACTGAGAGTTTTAATATATCAGTTTCCGTAGCCATCATTCTAAGTACTATTAGAGAAAGATTAGAAAAAAGTGATCTAAATTGGAAACTTTCTGAACAAGAAAAAGTACAACTAATAAATAAATGGTGTAGAAAAATCCTAAACGGAGGAAATAAACTTGAAGAGTACTTTAGAAATAAACATATTATCAAATAATTATGCAAATACATGTTATAAATCAAGGTAACTTTAAATTAGATGGAGGTGCTATGTTTGGGGTGGTGCCAAAAACAATTTGGCAAAAAACAAATCCAGCAGACAACAATAATATGTGTGATTGGGCGATGAGAAGTTTATTGATTGAAAACAATAATCGTCTAATTCTGATTGATACAGGTATTGGAAATAAACAAAATGAAAAATTTTATTCTCATTATTATCTTTCTGAAACAGATTTATTTGATAAAAAATTAAACAATCTTGGCTTCTCAAGAGATGACATTACCGATGTATTTTTAACTCACTTACATTTCGATCATTGTGGTGGAGCAATCAGATTAAACAAAGAAAAAACTGGATTTGAACCCGCATTTAAGAATGCAATCTATTGGTCTAATAAAAATCATTGGGAATGGGCTACAAACCCTAATCCAAGAGAAAAAGCTTCTTTTTTAAAGGAAAATATACTTCCAATTCAACAAAGTGGACAATTGAGATTTATTGAACGAAATCAAGATTCGCCAATACTTAATTCCGTATTTGAAAATATAGATGTATATTTTGTTGACGGACATACGGAATCTATGATGCTTCCTATTATTCATTCTAAAGGAAAATCAATCTATTATATGGCTGATTTAATTCCAAGTGTTGGGCATATTCCTTTGCCATACGTAATGGGTTATGATACAAGACCTTTACTTACAATTGATGAAAAAGAAAAGATTCTATCTTTGGCAAGTGAAAATGAGCATATCTTATTTTTTGAACATGATTTCAAAAATGAATGTTGTTTAGTTCATCTAACAGAAAAAGGAATAAGACTGAAAGAAAGTTTTAATTTGTCTGATTTAATATAAACTCTATTAATTATTATTTTTTTAATTTAGTACAAATAGTAATTCTATGAATAATTTTTTAAATAAAGCATTAGAACAAAATAATACAATTATTATTCCAGGTTTTGGTGCGCTTACTATAACAAGTGCTCGTACAAAGGACATTTATTTTATTCCTTATTTAAAACATGATGATGGTACTCTAAGTAAGATAATTAGTGAAGTGACTGGAAATGATATTGAGTCATCTAAATTATACATCAAAGAATATGTAGCTAGTATTCAAAAATCTATAGATGAAACCTTAGTTTTTGAAATTTCTGATTTTGGGAGATTTAAAAAAATAACGACCGGTGAAATAGAATTTGAAAAATGGGCTGATTACCACAAACCTGAAACACCTAAAAAAACAACTAATAAAAAGTCTGAACCAGTTAAAAAAATCAGCAAAGAAAAAATCCCCACAAAAAAAGAGGAAATTTCAAAAAAAAATCTAACTGATACTCATAACTTAGAAACTTACAAACCAGAATTAAGTCAAAACAGCCTTGATGAAATTTTAAACGAATCAACCTCAGAACAATCTGCTGTAAATAAAGAAACTTCTGAAATTGTACAAGAAATAAAGCAACAAAAAGAGACAATATTAGAAAAATCCAATCTGATTGAAGAATCATCAATACAAACCTCTGAAATAATTGTACAAAGTGAAGAAAAAAAAGAGAGCAATAATTTAATTGTCGAAGTAGAGAAAAAAACAGACTCTAATGAAATCACTATAGAAAAAATTAGCATTGAAAAGACAAAATCAAAGAGAAAAACAAAAAAAGTTAAAAATGAAATTATTGATGAACCAACTATAACTGAAAAAATAGAAATTCCTAAAAAGAAAAAAAAGAAACTGTTACCAATACTTTTGATTAGTCTCGCAATTATCTCTGGTGGAATTGCATTTTTCATACACAATCGAAAAAAAGAACAAATCAGTCACGAAGACAAAACAATTCATAAAGAAATAAAAGCAGAAATTGTTAAGGTTGAAGAACATCAAGTAAAGAAAGTACCTGAGGTTAAACAAAAAACGGAGCCAAAATCAGACCCTACAAAACAAAAAACTGTATCAAAAACGACTAAAAATACTACTATCATAAAAAATCAACAAATTAAAAGTGAAAAAAATAAAACTACTAAGGAAGAAAATAAAAGCTCAAATTCAGCTTCTAAAAATGTAAATGAATCGAATTCATTTAATGAAAAAGACAAGGAACAAAAAGAAGTTAGAAAGAAAAATCGTCCAACTAAGAAGGAACTTAAAGAAGCAGATGAAATTGTTGCTCAACTAAATACAAACAAAAAGAACACAGAAGCAGTCAATTCTATAAAAACTACAGCAGTAACAAAAACAAAAGATAACATTAATAAAAACATAGAAAATACAAATGAAAAAAATACGAATCAAATAACAGCAAACATACCTAGTACAAAGACTGTTCAACCAAATGATAAAAAAGGAACCAATCAAACAACAATAACTAGCACTAGTCCTACAACTAAAACATCAATTACGAATCAAACATCTGTAACGGCTTCAAAACAAAACACACCGAATACACAAAATACAGTATCTGCAGCTCCTGTAAAAAATACAGGAATTCAGAGTAATCTTAAAACAACAACTGTAAGTACTTTACCAACTAATGGTACTCCCAAAAACACTACAGCGGCTATCAATCCGAAAAATGCAGTAACTAATACAACGAACACTAATAATAAATCTACAACAATAACGCAAACCACTGCAAATGTAAAAGCTACAAATCAAACCAATAGTAAGATGGTTGCAGCTCAAACAACAAATAACTCTAAAAACAATACATTACCAAATAATACAAATTCAAAAAATACAGTTACAACATCTCCCCTACCTGGTGGTAAAGCTGGTAAAAAAATAGAATTGATTGCAGAAACATTCAAAGAAAAAAGCAGTGCGGAAAAATTGGCAACTAAATTAAAAGATGGTGGTTATAAAAATACCAGAATAGAAGAAAAAGATGGTCAATTTAATGTTGTTATTGATTCATACAACACTCTATCTGAAACAATTAAAGAACTAAAGAAGTACCGTAGTCAATAAAATAATAGTTCCATAACTATTATTTTAATATTTAAAGGCTGTATCGATGAATTGATACAGCCTTTCTAAATTATACTAATTCTGATATTTAATAAGCGGTTTTAATAAATGTTCTAATCCATTATCCTTAATTTCTTTAATCAATCGTATTTTGGTATTCAAACTATCATTTAAATTACCATGATTAAGTAACCAAATTAGATAGGATTCAGGAATAAAAAGGAGTAATTGATCTTTGTATTTACCAAAAGGCATTTTAAAATTAGCAAGGGTTA
>CANGZT010000061.1 GCA_947458955.1 Flavobacteriia bacterium
ATAAAGAAAGTAAACAATGCCAAACACAACGTTACAGCGATGTTACCCGTCACGTTAAATCCAAGTGGAGTTAAACCTAATAAATTCAAAATCCATATAAAGAAAAACACTGTTAACAAGAATGGCATAAATCTTTTGTATTTTTTCTCACCGATGTTTGGTCTCGCGATTTCATCACGAACGTACAATACTAACGGCTCTAAAACTCTTCCTAAACCAGTTGGGATTGGACCTTTCTTATAACTTCTTGCTAATGAACCGAAGAATAAAATCATCAATAAACCAGCAATTAAAATACCCAAAGCACTTTTAGTGATCGATAAATCTAACGGTTTGTAATTTGATGGGTGTTCTCCGTGCATGTGGATTGTGCCATTTTTGTCTGTACCATAAATTTTTCCGTGGAATAATTTATAATGTTTCCCATTGCTTTCTACAACTGATTCTCCGTGATTGAATTTAGCAGCGGAAAAAACATGTAACCCGTTGTCTAACAAAATTACAGGCAAAGAAAAACCAACATGTTTTCCTGTTGTTCCATCTGTATATAAAACAAAATCATGAGCATCCTGTAAGTGATGTTTGATATAACCTGTTATCTCATCAGGAGTATTAATTGGTCCTTCAGAACCATGAGATTCTTTGTTATTGTGTCCTGATTTTGCATGTTCGTTAGCATATGTTATTGAGCTAAAAACCAAACAAATGAATGTCAAAAGGATTCCGAGTTGCAATGTTACTTTTTTCATATTTCTGTGATCAGATTATCTATGAGGTACTTAAAATCGAGTGCAAAAATACATAATAATTTAAAATAAAAAACTTTTTTTATTGTTTGTCTGTCTTTTGCATTAACAGATTTGACACTACCAAGGTTTCTAAAAACAAGAAAACAAAAAGTGGTATAAGGATAAACATTTTATCTAACAAAAGAATGGTTTTTAAGTCCAGCATTTTTGAGTAAAAAATCATCATGAAAAGCCCCATTTTGACAAACATTCCCACTAAAAAACCGTATCCAGCATTATTAGGCATTACTGAAAAAAGTAATTCAATGCCAGTTACTATAACGACAGAAGAAATCCCAAAAAAGGCATATAAAGAAAAAACTGAGAATGGTAAACTCCAGTTGAAAAACACAGACTGTAGAATCGCCATCAAAACAGCTATACCAAGGATTATACTATTAAAAATCAATACTCTTTTAATTAAACTACTTTTTTGCATCATCTTCATTAGACATTTTAATAACCTGTCGAATAACCGAATAGGTCGAACCAAAAACAGCAAACAAAGTTAATACTTTATCATAGCCAAAAGTTTCGCTTGGGTGATTTTTATCCAACCACACACCCAACAAGTGACAGATATAAATTGTTAACCCCATTTGCAAGCCAAGAGAAGAAAACTTCAACCAAACATTAGAGGTTTTAGTTGCTTTATTTTGTTGTTTATTTTCCACGACACTAAGTTTTAATACAAGATACGTAATTTAAAAGAATATTGACGCGAAAGAAAGGAAGAATAATTTCCCTTCTCAAAAAGTAACTCTTATATTTGTTGCACATATGATGACTGTAGATGAAATAATGCAGCCCATTGAGGCTGAAATGAAGGAATTTGAAATTCACTTCAAATCGCATTTACAATCAAAAGTTCCTCTTTTAGATAAAATTACTCACTACATCATTAAACGTAAAGGAAAGCAAATGCGCCCTATGTTTTTGTTTTTAACCGCAAAAATGTTGGGTGAAATCAATACTAAAACCTACCAAGCAGCTACCTTAGTTGAACTGCTTCATACAGCTACCTTGGTACATGATGACGTTGTCGATGACGCCAATGAACGCAGAGGCTTTTTCTCTATCAATGCCCTTTGGAAAAACAAAATTGCGGTATTGGTTGGTGATTATATGTTGTCTCGAATTTTATTATTATCAATTGAAAATAAAAACATTCGGGTATTGGAAATTGTAGCAAGAGCGGTAAGGGAAATGAGTGAAGGAGAATTGTTGCAAATTGAAAAGGCGAGGAAATTAGACATTACAGAAGAAGTTTATTTTGAAGTCATTCGTCAAAAAACAGCGTCCTTAATAGCTACAGTCTGTGAATCTGCAAGTGCTTCCGTCGATCGTGAAGACCAAGCAGCAAACATGCGTAAATTCGGTGAATTAGTGGGATTGGCATTTCAAATTAAAGATGATATTTTCGATTATGGAGATTACGAAGATATTGGAAAACCAACTGGCTTGGATATTCGGGAGCGTAAAATGACTTTACCTTTGATTTATGCTCTAAATAATAGTGATAAATCTGTTCGTAAAGAATTGATTAACATTGTCAAAAACAAAAATGAAGACAAAAAATCAGTTAAAAGAGCCATTGAATTAATTCATCAATCTGGTGGTATTCAATATGCTACAAAAAAAATGCACGCGTTGAAAGAGGAAGCATTGTCTTTATTAAAAGATATTCCAGAATCAGATTCTAAACAAGCACTAATTGGTTTAGTAAATTATTCTATTGAACGTAAAAAATAAAGTATGAAATTGATAATTAGCTTGATACTATTAGTATCCCTAACCATTTTTTCATGTTCAAGAAACGAAAAAACGGAAGAAAAAGCAACTGAAAAGATAGAAACAGTAGAATCGTTAGTAGAAATCAAAAATGGTATTTATACAGAATACTATCCTGGAAGAAAACAAATTAAATTCCAAGGCGAACAAGACAATATGGGGAATCGCCATGGAAAATGGACTTTCTATAGCGAAACCGGTATTGAATTAAGTTCTACACACTACGAACACGGAAAAAAACATGGAGCATCATTTGCTAAATATCCAAACGGTGCTTTACATTACATTGGAGAATACGAAAATGATAAAGAAGTAGGTATTTGGAAAATGTATGACGAAAAGGGAAATTTAGCTACAGAAAAAGATTATAGTAAACCTTAATGTCAAGAATACCCCCGCATATTATAGATGAAATAATGCAAACCTCAAGAATAGAAGAGGTAATAGGAGAATTCGTACATCTAAAAAGAGCAGGATCTAACTTAAAAGGACTCAGTCCATTTACAGATGAAAAAACACCTTCATTTGTAGTATCGCCGGCAAAACAAATCTTTAAATGTTTTTCTACAGGAAAAGGAGGTTCAGTAGTTACCTTTTTAATGGAAAAAGAACACTATTCTTATCCAGAAGCACTTAAATGGCTAGCGAATAAATACAATATAACCCTCCCAGAAGAACGAGAACCAACAGCAGAAGAACTTGCTCAAATCACTGAAAAAGAAAGTCTTTACATTATCAATGAATTTGCAAGAAATCATTTTGTTGAACGTATGCATGAAACAGATGAAGGAAAAGCAATTGGACTTAATTATTTCATCGAACGGGGTTTTCGAAAAGATATTATTGAAAAATTTCAATTGGGTTACTGTCTTGAAAAAGGAAATGATTTTACTGAAAACGCCTTAAAAAAAGGTTATAAACTCGAATACCTTGAAAAAATTGGACTTGTTAAATCCAAGGATGATCGTCATTTTGATTTCTTCAGAGGCCGTGTTATGTTTCCGATACACTCCGTTTCAGGACGTGTATTAGGGTTTGGTGGAAGAACATTATTAGCTGATAAAAAAATAGCCAAATATTTCAATTCACCAGAAAGTGTCATTTATAATAAAAGTGAAATTCTCTATGGATTGTATTATGCAAAAGGAGATATTGTTAAGTACGACAATTGTTATTTGGTTGAAGGATATACGGATGTCATCAGTATGCACCAAGCAGGAATTATTAATGTCGTTTCATCTTCTGGCACATCGTTGACCCATGGACAAATAAAACTTATCCGTCGCTATACACAAAATGTAACGATTTTATACGATGGTGATGCTGCTGGAATAAAGGCATCATTCAGAGGTATCGATTTATTGCTAGAAGAAGGTTTAAATGTTAGAGTAGTTTTATTCCCCGATGGCGATGACCCAGACTCTTACTCCAAAAAAGTTTCAAATGAAGAATTAAATCAATACATAAAATCTCACATGAAAGATTTCGTTTCTTTCAAAGCAGAGATTTTATTAGGTGAAAACGGTGGTCAAGATCCAATACAACGAGCAAAATTAATTCACGACATTGTACATTCTATTTCATTGATTCCAGATGAGATAAGTAGAACGGTTTACTCTCAAGAAATCTCCAAAAGATTTGAAATAGATATCAATATCATTCATCAGGAATTATTTAAATTACGTAAAAACCAACTCGCTAAGCAACAATCACTTCCTACTCAAAAAGAATCGTTAGAACCAGAAATACCATCTTATGAATCAGCAACAACTGAAAAACAAAATACACAAACCCCTGATAACAAGCAGCATTTTATTTCCTTAGATCATGCTGAGTATGATTTGATTCGTATTTTAGTTAAGTATGGCGTTTTGGCCGTTGAGATCGAAATAACCAATGAATTTCAACAAAAAACAAAAATAGAAACATCAGTAACTGAATTAGTATGTGCAGAAATACATAAAGATCAAATGTATTTTGAAAATGCTGTTTTTCAACGACTATTCAATGAGGTAAATGAAAGTTTAAACCAAGAAAAACGCTTTTTAAAGGCTAGTCATTTTCTAAAATCAACCGACATTGAAATTGTAAAATTAGTTTCAGACATTGAAAACGAACCTTATGAACTAAGTCACAATTGGTTGAAAGAAAAAAATATTGAAACAAATTACGAAATTGACAAACTTTCGGACGCCGTTTTAACATCCATTTACCATTTCAAAATGAGTAGAATCATAAAACGCATTTACGAAATACAATCAGAACTTGCTAACTTAAATGCTGCCAATGATGATGAATTTGCAACGATGAGTTTATTGTTAATGGAACAAGTGAAATTAGAACAAGTAAAATCAGTTTTATCAAAAGCATTAGGTAGAACCATTTTATAAAAATTATGAGTGAAACATTATTCGAATTAGGTCCTTACAAAGTATGCATGTGGAATTTGTTAGCCTTGTCTATCATTTACACCATTGCGTTTATATTAAGTCGATTGATTCATCAATCATTAAAAAAATACCTAATCGACAACAACATAAAACTAGAAGGTAGAAAAACAACTCTTTTAAAACTGTCTAGTCAAAGTGTTTATTTCTTAGCTGCTTATATTTCTATTTTAAGTTTTAAAATCAATAATAATCACGTATCATTTACTGATTTCTTAAATTATAAAATTGTAGAATCAAAACAAGCTAACATTTCATTCTTCCAAATAATCATTGTAATAGGTGTGTTTTTTGCGGCAAGAATATCCGTAAACTTCATGAAATTGTATTACAACAAGAAGTTAAGACAAAAAGAAAGTTTCAATCCAAGTACAGAATATATTTATGTTCAAACAACAAAATACGCCATTTATGTATTCTCTATTTTATTCAGCTTAAACCTTTTTGAAATAAACATTTCTTTGCTGCTTACCGGTTCTGCAGCAATGTTAGCCGTAATTGGTTTTATATTCCAAGATGTATTTAAAGATATGTTTTCTGGATTGGTATTACTTTTTGAGGGAACAATAAAAATCGGTGATATTGTAGAAATTAGAGATTCAAAATTCAAAGAACCTGTATTTGCTAAAATTCTAAAAATCAATGTTAGAAGCACCCAAATTGAAACGCGTGAAGGAAATGTATTCATCATTCCAAATGCAAAACTCACTCAAGAATATGTAGAAAACTGGAGTCAAAACAATGAGTTAACTCGTTCTACTATTTTTGTTACAGTGCAATATGGGACAGATACGGAACTGGTTAGTAACTTATTAAGACAAGCAGCATTAAGTCACCCAAAAGTGAAGAAAAATCAACCGATACAAGTTCGACTTCGTAATTTTGGTGAGAATGGTTTAGAGATGGAATTGTTATTTTGGTGTGATAACTCCTGGGATATAAACAATTATAAATCTGAAATACGCATGGAAATTAATCGATTATTCTTACAATATGAAATTAAAATTCCGTATCCACACAGACATTTAGTTTACGATAAACCTGTTCAAGAACAAAACAACCATTTCAATGATGAAAAAAATAGTTAGTCTCCTCGTTTGTATCAGTTGTGTATTACAATTCGGTTTTAGTCAAAACTGGGATATAAACACGTTAAAAACAATCAATGGTCAATATACAGAAACTGTTGGTAAACCGATGTATGTAGTTACAGAAAGTATAACACCTGTAGCGGTTGCAGTTCCACTTGGTATCTTTTTGGCTGGAGTGATAAAAAAAGACGACAAACTAAAACACGATTCATATACCATTGCTGCAGCACAATTATTTTCAAGCGTAATAACTGTTGGCTTAAAATTAGGTTTTGATAGACCTAGACCCTTTGTGACCTATCCAAATGAAATTACAAAGTACTCCAAAGCAGGATCCCATTCATTTCCATCTGGACATACAAGTATGGCTTTTAACGTTGCAACTGCAGTAACCCTATGTTATCCAAAATGGTATGTATATGTACCTGCCTATCTATGGGCTGGAAGTGTGGGTTATTCTAGAATGTATTTGGGAGTACACTATCCCTCAGATGTACTTGTTGGTGCTTTAATTGGTAGTGGAACGGCTATTCTTACTGAATATGGGAGAAAGTATTTGCAAGAAAAAACAAATAGGAAAGTAGAAAGTCAGTTTTAGATTCAAAGATTACAGATTACAAATTGAAAATGTATGATTAAAATTTATGAAAGTTTATCCGCTAGGATTTTCATTTCGATCACTGGAGAGATTTTTTCGTAAACAATGTTATAGACAGCTTGAATAATAGGCATGTCTACATTGAATTTTTTATTGATTTCTACCAAGCATTTAACCGCGTAATACCCTTCAGCTACCATTTCCATTTCAAGTTGAGCACTCTTTACAGAATACCCTTTACCAATCATAAAACCAAAAGTTCGGTTACGAGAAAATTTAGAGTAAGCGGTTACTAATAAGTCACCTAAATAAGCACTTGACTTCACATCACGGTGTATCGGGTGAAAAACATCTATGAAGTTTTCGATTTCTTGTATAGCATTAGATACTAAAACTGATTGAAAATTGTCTCCATATCCCAATCCTGCGCAAATACCAGATGCTACAGCATAAATGTTTTTCAATACCGCTGAAAACTCTGTTCCAAATAAATCATCGGAAACAGTGGTTTTAATGTAACGACAAGCCAATGCTCTAGCCATATTATTTGCTATCACCTCATCTTGACAAGCGATAGTAAGATAAGATAAACGTTCCAATGCAACTTCCTCCGCATGACAAGGACCGCAAATGATACCGATTTTTGAATAAGGAACACCAAATGATTTATGGATAAAACGTGCTGGTATTGAATTATACTCTGGTATTATACCCTTCACGGCAGAAAAAACTACTTTTCCATGAAAAATATCTTTCGGAACGTTTTCAAACAATTTCGTTAAAAAAGCTGAAGGAGTAGCTATTATGATGTAATTCGCTTGATTGATAATTTCTTCTAAATTCGAGGAAACCACCAACTTTTCAGTATTAAACTCGACTGACTGTAAATATTTTGGATTGTGTTTGAACTTAAGAATATGATTGACAGATTCATCTGATCTTAACCACCAATACACCTTTTCTTGTGTATTACATAGAATTTTCACTTGCGCTGTAGCCCAACTACCACCACCAATGACTGCTATTTTCTTTTCTTTCACCATGCAATTGAAAACAAATTTAGTATTATTTTAGGGTTAATTTACATTAGAATCATTTTTTTGAAAGGTTTTTGAAATCAAAACCTTGATTTAAATTATCTTATATAGATTCTAGTACAACTAACATAGATCATTTTTAGTTTATAAAAATTAATGTATATTTATTTCAAACTTTATTTCGATGAGCTTACAAGATCTAAAAATAAAAACTTTTGAAGAATATCAATATCAATATCAGAAGAGTGTAAATCAACCTGAACTTTTTTGGGATGAAATTGCCTCACACTTTACTTGGAAAAAAAAATGGAACAAGGTGCTTTCTTGGGATTTTGAAAAATTAGATGTCAAATGGTTTGAAGGTGCTACATTAAATATTACTGAAAATATTTTCGAACGAAACTTACCTACTTTAAAAGATACACCTGCTATTATTTGGGAACCGAATTCAACAGATACTGAAAACAAAACACTCACCTATCAAGAACTTTACGAAGCTGTAAATCAATGTGCAAATGCATTGAAAGCACTTGGAGTTGGAAAAGGAGATCGGGTATGTATCTATTTACCAATGGTATCTGAATTAGCAATTTCTGTACTAGCATGTGCTCGAATAGGTGCGGTTCATTCTGTTGTATTTGCAGGATTTTCAGCAACTTCATTATCAGATAGAATTATCGATGCAGAAGCAAAATTGGTCATCACAGCAGATGGTTTAAGACGTGGTGCAAAAACGGTAGCCTTAAAAGAAGTAGTTGATGAAGCGGTAAAAAACACACCGTCAGTAGAAAAAGTATTGGTTCTAAATGTATTAAACGAGAATATTCAATTCAACCCTTCTTTAGATGTAAAATGGGAAGAGATTGTTCCACAACAATCAACCGAATGTACTGCAGAAGAAATGAGTAGTGAAGATTATCTATTCATTTTATATACCTCAGGGTCAACAGGTAAACCAAAAGGCGTGGTACATACATGCGGTGGATATATGGTGTACACGGCGTATAGTTTTACCAATGTTTACCAATATACTCCTGGTGATATTCATTGGTGTACAGCTGATATCGGTTGGATTACAGGTCATTCCTACATTATTTATGGACCTTTATTAAGCGGTGCAACAACAGTAATGTTTGAAGGTATTCCAACATATCCTGATGCAGGAAGATTTTGGGAAATTGTAGAAAAATACAAAGTAAATCAGTTTTTAACTGCTCCAACTGCGATTCGTTCATTAATGGCTTTTGGAGAAGAGCCCGTTGAGAAATATAATTTAAGTTCTTTAAAAGTAATTGGAACTGTTGGAGAACCCATCAATGAGGAAGCGTGGCATTGGTATGCGAAACACGTTGGAAAAGATGTGTGTCCGGTGGTAGATAACTGGTGGCAAACAGAAACAGGAGGAATTATGATTTCGGGAATCGGAAATCTTTCTCCACAAAAACCAACTTTTGCAGGATACCCCCTTCCAGGAATTCAGCCTGTATTATTAAATCAATCAGGAGAGGAAATTCAAGAACACGAAGTAGAAGGATATTTGTGTGTGAAATTCCCATGGCCTTCTATGATTCGCACGACTTATGGAGATCACCAACGTTGTATTGATACTTATTTCTCTAATTATAAAGGATATTATTTTACAGGAGATGGAGCAAAAAGAGATGCAGATGGAATGTATCGCATCATTGGAAGAATAGACGATGTAATTAATGTTTCGGGTCACCGCTTTGGTACAGCAGAAATTGAAAACGCCATTAACGAAGATCCACAAATCATTGAATCAGCAGTAGTAGGTTATCCGCATCCAATCAAAGGACAATCCATTTATGCCTTTGTTGTTTCAGATCATCCGATTGACAAACAAGATGAAGCACGAAAATCAATTCTTGAAACCGTAACAAACATTATAGGTAAAATTGCTTTGCCAGAAAAAATTCAGTTCGTTTCTGGTTTACCAAAAACTCGTTCAGGCAAAATCATGCGTCGAATTTTACGCAAAGTAGCAGAAGGCGAAATTGAAAGTTTAGGTGATACCTCCACCCTACTTGATCCTTCTGTTGTTGAAGAAATTGTGAAGAATAGAATTTAGGAAATTATAAAGTTAAAAAGGTGACTTTTGAATTTAAAGTCACCTTGTAATTTTATAAAAGAAATATAATTTGATTTTATTTCAACTCTTTTAATTCTAAACCAATATCATATACTCCGTAAAGCACTTTTTGGATGACC
>CANGZT010000062.1 GCA_947458955.1 Flavobacteriia bacterium
CGTAAGAAAGCGGAAGCTGATTCACTAGCCGAAGTAGCTCGCAAGAAAGCAGAAATAGATTCATTAGCAGAAGTAGCTCGTAAAAAAGCAGAAGCAGATTCATTGGCTGAAGTAGCTCGCAAGAAAGCGGAAGCAGATAGTTTAGCTGAAGTAGCTCGCAAGAAAGCGGAAGCGGATAGTTTAGTAGAGGTAGCTCGTAAAAAAGCAGAAGCAGATTCATTGGCTGAAGTAGCTCGCAAGAAAGCGGAAGCAGATAGTTTAGCTGAAGTAGCTCGCAAGAAAGCGGAAGCAGATAGTTTAGCTGAAGTAGCTCGCAAGAAAGCGGAAGCGGATAGTTTAGCAGAGGTAGCTCGTAAGAAAGCGGAAGCGGATAGTTTAGTAGAGGTAGCTCGTAAGAAAGCGGAAGCAGATTCACTAGCCGAGGTAGCTCGTAAAAAAGCGGAAGCCGATTCATTAGTTGAAGTAGCTCGTAAGAAAGCGGAAGCAGATTCACTAGCCGAAGTAGCTCGCAAGAAAGCGGAAGCAGATAGTTTAGCTGAAGTAGCTCGTAAGAAAGCGGAAGCAGATTCATTGGCTGAAGTAGCACGAAAGAAAGTGGAAGCCGATAGTCTAGCAGAGGTAGCTCGTAAGAAAGCGGAAGCAGATTCACTAGCCGAAGTAGCTCGTAAAAAAGCGGAAGCCGATTCATTAGTTGAAGTAGCTCGTAAGAAAGCAGAGGTAGATAGTCTGGCTGAAGTAGCTCGCAAGAAAGCAGAAGCGGATAGTCTTGCTGAAGTTGCTCGTAAAAAAGCGGAAGCAGATAGTCTAGCTGAAGTAGTTCGCAAGAAAGCGGAAGCAGATAGTCTTGCTGAAGTTGCTCGTAAAAAAGCGGAAGCAGATTCATTGGCTGAAGTAGCACGAAAGAAAGCGGAAGCAGATAGTTTAGCTGAAGTAGCTCGCAAGAAAGCGGAAGCAGATAGTTTAGCTTCCATTAAACAAGCTCAAGAAGTAGAGGCTAAAAAGAAAGCTGAATTGCTTGCAAAGCAAAAAATAGAATTAGAAATAAAAAGATTGTTAGAACTTGGGGATAAACAGTTGGCAAACAAACAACTCGATGATGCCAAAAAACAGTATGAATCAGTGCTTAAATATAACCCAGAAAATACATATGCAAAAAAACAATTAACTGCAATTCAGCAAATGTCACAAATTGCTAAAACTTCAGTACTGACACCACCACTTGTAAAAGATGTTATTGTGCCAAAAGAAAAGGAACAAGACTTGAGATACCTAAAAATTGCTGGATTGATTAGAGATGTTGAAAATAAAGTTGTTAGATACAATAAGCAAATTTCTCAAGAAATAGCTTCTTATTATCCTGAAGGAATTGCAGAAGAAAAAGTAGAGGCAAAAGATAAAAATGGTATCATGTGTCATATTGATCGAAGGGTGGTGATTGTTAATGGTTTTGCTGACATTTACAGTAAATACAATAGTAATTCTGGTGTCTATTATATGAAAAATGGCTTACCTTCATCTGAATTTATTTGGTTTAAGGAAGCATTTAAGCATGATAAACAATAGAAATATTTAATCAATATATTGATTATTAGTTTTTTTAATTCATTTCGAAAAAAAAGCAACAAATACTTTAGTTATTAAATTCTTTTATTATTTTTGCACTCAGTTCTTTGAACAAAGGTGGGATGGGTGAGAGGCTGAAACCAACAGTTTGCTAAACTGTCGTACGGGTAACTGTACCGCGGGTTCGAATCCCGCTCCCACCGCTTTAATTATTTATGTTAAATACTTGTTTATTTAAAATAAATAATTACATTTGCACTCGTTTTAGACAGAATGATAAACGAATCATTCAAAGTTTGAAATAATCGGGGCGTAGCGTAGTCCGGTCATCGCGCCTGGTTTGGGACCAGGAGGTCGCAGGTTCGAATCCTGCCGCCCCGACTTAGGGGATGAGTAATCATCCCCTTTTTTATTTAAATTAATCGGTTCCGTAGCTCAGCTGGATAGAGCAACTGCCTTCTAAGCAGTAGGTCTTTGGTTCGAATCCAAACGGAATCACTTAAAAAACCACCTTTAAGGTGGTTTTTTTGTTTTACCCTATTTTACAACTCTTTTAAGCTCTTCAATATATACCTCTGCTATTTGGTGAAGTAAGCCTTCATTTTTATTTTTTCCTGTTAATTGAATTGTGCCTCCATCATTGTTTAGTGATATCGATATAGTTGAAATTACATCTAAGAACTTTAAACCATCTTTTAATGTTCTTGAGCGTGTATCGTTTTTACTTTCGTAGATGAAATAGAAACCAGATTTTTTAAATTTTGTATCAAGTCTGTTTTTATAAGTTTGTGAACTTAAATTGGTAAGCTTATTTCCTTCGAAATGAAGATTGGGTATTTTTAAAGAGGATAAATAAGGGGTTGCTAGTTTTTTGATTTCATTTGCTTTGTTTCCTAAATGTATTTGACATATTGGAGCATTCGTATATTGATAGGCAATAGCGGCGTTTCCGGTGGTTAAATTAGAGATAGGTGTCTGCCCCAAACTAAGTAGGGCTAATTGAAGTGTAAAGTTATTTTGAGTTAAATCGGAAAACAAACTTGGGTAAAAATCAGAAATAAATAAATCTGCTTTTAATGAATTGATTGACAACCCTGCACCACTTACAAATTCATTAGTTGTTATCGCTTTTAAGTTTCTAACTGCTTGCTCATTGAAAAACAAACGTTTTTTTAACGATGCATTAAATGCAAACTGAATATCACCGATGAAATTTTCTGATTTTAAGTGAAAATCGGTTGTGACGAAACTATTTTTATACAAAGCAATTAATTCCTCTTTTTTAGAAATCGGACGATCGAGCGATTGATTGTCGTGCAATCGTTGCATGTTTTCTAAATGAAGATGAGCTGAAAAACTACTTTTATTGCTTATTATTTTTTTGATTTGTGTATGATTGGGTTGTTCTATTTTTTTGAAAGCATATCCAATCGTTTTTTTAGATGCTTTCTTCGATAAATGAATGATTGCAAGTGTGGGAGTGATTTTTCCAGATAGATGGTTTCCAATAACTTCTAAATCATTTTCCTTTCTTTCCATCAAATAACCTAATGAGCTAAATTTATCCGCTAATGAATCTTGATTTTTAACTTTCATGAATAAATATAAATTCGACGGTTGCCCATCTTCTTGTAGTAAACTATCTATGGAGTAGTAGATCGGTTCTTTGAGGTCTAAGCCTTTCGAAAGTGTAGAAACCTCCTTCGAGAGTAAAACATTTAATTTGGGTAAATCATTAAATGCAAGATTATCAATAAAATCCTTTAGTACAATTTTGCCAAATAGGATTGTGGAAGTGTTATTTGATACATAAGAAGCGAATGAATCTTCTGTAGAAACGGTTTTTTCTTCTTCTGAACAAGATATAAAAAGGAAAATAAGTGTGAAAAGGCAGAGAAAAATACGAGAAGTAAAATGCATAGTGCTAATTTTATTACCAACTTTGTAAATATATTCAATTCACTCAAAATGCACTACATCGAGCCTTTTTATTTATGGCGAATTTATTACATTGCCTCGGAGGATACCTCTTCTCCTTTTTATGGTAGGGAGTATAGTGAATTTGAATTTACGGACCGTATATACAATTTTGTTATTCATCCTCAATGGGATTCTATCGGTTCTCCAACATTATTTATTAAAATTCTTTTTGTGGATTATGATGAGGGGTACGCGATTATAGAAATGATTGGTGAATGGAACGATGCAATTGAAAATGATATTATGATTTTAAAGCGTGATATTATCGAACAAATGATGGGATGTGGCATTAATAAATTTATACTAATCGGAGAAAACGTATTGAATTTTCATTATTCAGATGATTGTTATTATGAAGAATGGTTTGAAGAAGTGGAAGATGGTTGGATTGCCATGGTGAATTTTCATGATCATGTAATTAAGGAATTTGAAAAAATCAACATTGATAGTTATTTCGTAATGGGTGGAGAGTTGGAAGATGAAGAATGGAGAACTTTGTCACCGATAGATTTCTATAATCGTGTTTCGGATTATGTTGTGAAAAGGTTGAATTAAAAGATATTTTATATAACTTTATATAAAAGGTAACAAAATGGCGATTTCTTTTTCTGATAAATTTATCAATAGATTGATTTCAATTTTTCAATTAATGGATGGTAAATCAAAAAAAACGTTTCTTGAAAAGATACATATTTCAATGAATGATTTACCACCTAGAAAAAATAATTTAGATAATGTATTTGGAAAGTGGGAAGATGATAGATCTACCGATGAAATTATCAAATCTATCGTTTCTGCTCGAGTTGAAAAGAATTCTGATATTTCTTTCTGATGAATTATCTGTTAGATTCAAATATTTGTATACATTTATTTAGAGGTCGTCAAGATGTTTATGAAAAAATAAATAAGGTAAACATTGAAAAATGTTCAATTTCTGAAATAACTTATTTAGAATTGTTATATGGTGCAGAATGTAGTTCTAATCCTGTTAAAAACAAAAAGATAATTGCTGATTTTATTTCAACAGTTAGAGTAATACCAATATCGGATACTCTTGAAAGATTTGCAGTTGAGAAATCTAAATTAAAGAAGAAAGGGTTGCTAATTAGTGATTTCGATCTGTTAATAGGAGTCACTGCGTTAATTTATAAATTTATTCTAGTTACTGAAAATACAAGAGAATTTGAAAGAATTCCAAAGTTGAAATTTGAAAATTGGATTGATCGATCAAAATGAAAAAAATATTAATTATAGATGACGAAAGAAGTATCCGTCGTGCTTTGGGTGAAATCTTACAATTTGAAGGATATGAAGTTGCTGAAGCTGAAGATGGTAATCAAGGAATAGAAGTTTGTAAAAACGGAGCTTTTGACTTGGTTTTTTGTGATATTAAAATGCCAGGAAAAGATGGAATGGAGGTGCTGGCTGAAATCCATCCGCTTTTTCCAGAGTTGCCTATTGTTATGATTAGTGGACATGGAACGATCGAAACGGCAGTAGAAGCTATTAAAAAAGGGGCTTTTGATTTTATTGAAAAACCGTTAGATCTGAATCGTATCTTAGTAACAATTAGAAATGCGAATGAACGTGTTTCTTTGGTGGAACAAACTACATTACTAAAAACGACCCTGAAAAAAATCAAAGGTTCTTCCATCGTTGGCGAATCGGAACCCATTAAGCGTATTCGTGAGATGATTGAGAAAGTAGCTCCCTCAGATGCTAGAGTGTTGATTACGGGTGGGAATGGTACTGGTAAAGAATTGGTTGCTCGCTCACTCCATGAATTATCCAATCGAGCTAAAATGCCTTTTGTAGAGGTGAATTGTGCGGCTATCCCAGGCGAATTAATCGAAAGTGAATTGTTTGGTCACGAAAAAGGGGCGTTTACTTCAGCTGTGAAGGATAGAAAAGGAAAGTTTGAGCTTGCGAGTGGTGGAACGCTTTTTCTAGATGAAATTGGAGACATGAGTTTGGCAGCGCAAGCGAAAGTGTTACGTGCTTTACAAGAAAATGTGATTCAACGCGTAGGGAGTGAAAAAGATACAAAAGTAAATTGTAGGGTAGTGGCTGCTACGAATAAAGATTTGAAAAAAGAAATCGCCGAAGGTAGATTTAGAGAAGATTTATTCCACCGTTTGGCTATCATTCCGATTCATGTCCCTTCGCTAAATCAAAGAAAAGAAGACATACCTTTATTAGCTGAGCATTTCTTAACCTTAATTTGTAATGATCACGGAATTCCTCGCAAGACATTTGAAAATCAAGCATTCAATGCATTACAAGAAATCAATTGGACGGGAAATATACGTGAACTACGAAATGTAATTGAACGACTTGTGATTTTAACAAACGAATTGATTACTGAGGATGATGTAATACGATATGCAAATCACTAACCCAATAGTACTTTTAGGTATTTTTCAATACTTTCTGGTGTCGTAGTTGGTGCAAATCGTTTGATAGGTTTTCCGTTAGAATCAATCAAGAATTTAGTGAAATTCCATTTGATTCTACTACCTAGAATTCCTGGTAAAGCCTTTTTTAAATAAATATAAATAGGGTGAGTATTATCTCCGTTAACCTCTATTTTTGAAAACATAGGAAAGCTAACCCCGTAATTGATTAAACACCCCTCCGAGATTGATTTTTCATCTCCAGGCTCTTGATTTCCAAACTGATTACATGGAAAACCCAAGATTACTAAACCTTTATCTTTGTATTTTTGATACAATTTCTCAAGACCTTCGTACTGTGGAGTAAGACCACATTTACTAGCAGTATTCACGACTAAAATTGTTTTTCCTGAAAAGTTTTCCATAGAGATTGGTGAACCTTGTAAGGAATTTGCTGTGAAATCGAAGAAAGACTGTTTCATAAACTTGAAATTAATATGGTTTAAACAATTGATAGTTAAAGAATGTTTAATTCAGTGTAAGATAAAAAATATTATTTGTTTCCTTCGTTTATAGAAAATAAGGAATGATTAACTTTACTCACCTAAATAAAGTATAGTTTGAAAACCACAACCAAAAGAGGAGTCCAAATAACTGTAGAACTATGTGTGCAAGCAGGAATGCAATATGTCGTTTGTTCACCTGGTTCTAGAAATGCTCCTTTGGTTATTGCTTTGAATCAACACCCTAAAATTAAGTGTATCGTCATTCCTGATGAACGTTGCGCAGCTTTTTTCGCATTGGGGATGGCTCAACAGTTACAAGGTTTAGTTGGGATTGCTTGTACTTCCGGTTCTGCTGCATTAAATTATTATCCTGCAATTGCTGAAGCATATTATCAACAGATTCCTTTGATCGTTTTTACTGCAGATAGACCTGTTTCATGGGTAAACCAAGGCGATGGACAAACAATCGTTCAGGAGGATGTCTATAAAAATCATATTTTATTTGCTACTACAATTCCAGAAGAAAATACTTTATCTGATTATGATTGGTTTGTGAATAGAGAAGTTTCCAAAGCTATTCAAATAGCAATAGGTAAAGTCAAAGGCCCAGTACATTTGAATTTCCCGTTTACTGAGCCCTTATACAATCAAGTGGAATTGGATGAAGTTAAAATATCTCCGATTAGTATGGTTGATACGGATGAAAAATTAACACCATCCGCATTGTATTTAATTTCTGAAAGTTGGAAGAAATATAAAAAGAAATTAGTTTTAATCGGGCAACTTGCTCCTGACGAGCATTTAACGAATTTTTTAGCTAAAATATCTGAAGATCAAAGCGTTGTGTTTTTAGTGGAGAATACTGCCAACCAAGTGAATAACCGATTTGTACAATGCATTGACAGAACCTTGGAAGGGATATCAGAATTACAACTGGTTGATTTTGAACCAGATTTATTGGTTGTTTTAGGAGGGGCAGTTGTTTCTAAAAAAATCAAAGCATTTTTGAGAAAAGCACAACCAAAAGAAACGTGGCGCATAGGGTATGATTTTCCATTTATGGATACTTACCAGTCGATGAATCAAACATTTCAAATGAAACCAACGACATTTTTTAGTCAATTAGGTGATGTAACTGATGCTTCGAGTGTATCTCCCTATTGGAAAACATGGAAACAATTAGATTATATTAACCAAGATAAAGCGGAATTATTTTTACAATCAGCACCTTATTCTGATTTAAAAGTATTTCACTTGTTAAGTGATATTATACCAGAGAATTCTCATTTACATTTAGCGAATAGTTCGGTTATTCGTTATGCACAACTTTTTAACCCAATTAAAGGAATTACAACTTGGTCAAATCGTGGAACAAGTGGGATTGATGGTAGTTCGAGTACTACCCTAGGTGCTGCTTTGATTTCGAGTGAAACATGGCATACATTAATCACAGGAGATGTATCTTTCTTCTATGATAGCAATGCTTTTTGGAATAAGTTAAAACTACCAAATGTTCGAATCTTTATGATTAATAACGCTGGTGGTGGTATATTCAAAATTATTCCTGGTCCAGATACTACAGATGAATTAGCAGATTTTTTTGTGTATAATCACGAATTTTCTGCCGAATACATTTGTAAAGCTTTTGGTGTGGATTACTTTAAAGCAAATTCTATAGAGGAGATTGAAGCTCAGTGGGAATCTTTTTATCAATATGATGAGAATGGGAAGCCAGCTTTAATGGAAATTTTTACACCACATGATCTAAATGATGGTGTTCTAAAAGCCTATTTTAAATCCTTAACTCATAAATCATAACTCATAAATCATAATTTTTAATGGATTACTTTTCAATTTTATTTACAGGTACTGGTGTTTTTTACCTTGTAGTCCTTTCACTATTAGAAATAGTATTAGGTATAGATAATATCATTTTTATCTCGATTGTAACAGACAAACTTCCGGCTGAAAAAAAGCGGTTTGCTAGAAATGTTGGAATGGTATTAGCATTGGTAGTCCGTTTATTTTTACTAAGTATTGTAAGTTTGATCATGGGAATGACAAAACCATTATTTACTTTATTTGAACATAATTTTACAGGACAAAGTTTAGTGTTGTTAATCGGTGGATTGTTTTTAATATACAAAAGCACAACAGAAATGCATAGTAGTATTCGTGGAAACCATGATGGAGAGGTAAAGCAAAAAAACAAACTGCCACAAGTGATTTTTCAAATTGTAATGATTGATATCGTATTCAGTTTTGATTCAGTCATCACAGCAATAGGAATGACCAATGAAATTAGCAAAGGTGATCCGACCAAAAATCCGATGATTATTATATTTAGCGCTGTAATTATTTCAATGTTAGTTATGTTGATGTTTGCAAAACCAATTTCTGATTTTATAAACAGAAGACCAACAATTAAAATGATTGCTTTAGCTTTTCTAGTTACAATTGGTATAGTTTTAATTGCAGAATCGTTTGGTCAACATGTTCCGAAAGGCTACATATATTTTGCGATGGTATATGCATTAACGGTCGAGTTTATTAATATTAAAATGCGTAAAAACAAAGGGATCAAAGAATAATGACGAGGGAGGAAGCGTTTGCGTATTTAGGAGAAGAATGGGAAGATACATTTGAAGTCGAAATCTTTGCCTTAAAGCAACAATTAGTATCGATTTTACCAGTTCATAAATTATACGAATCGAAACTTAAAAAGTGGGGAAATTTAGAGGAAGCATATCTCGCTTTGGGAGGTAGCTTGGAACAAAAAGAAGTTTTTGAAGTTAATATCCCTGACTTTTTTAATGAAATAGTAAGTTCTTTTTCATTATATCAAAAGGTTCGTAGTCAACTTAAATTAAATTTATTAAACACTTTTAATTCAATTGATGCTGAAAGATTATTGCAAACTTTAGTGAAGTTGGAGGTGGTATATGCATCTCTTTGGTTTTTAGAGGATTCGGACGAAAATGTGATAGTTTCCAAAATGCCTGATCCGATGGAAATATGGAGTGGAATAAAATCGTTTGAATCCTTAGGAGGAAAAACCTTTGATGATTTAAAAGAAATGTCAAATGTAGTTCCAGAAACATTGAAAAGAGAACAGAAACGCTTAACTTTGTATTATATTAAATACGGTAAAAATGAGTGATGTTTTAGCAAAATTGCGCGTGCAATTGGAGACGATGGAGTGGCCAAGTGTATACATGTACAAATTTATTGTACCAAATCATCCCGAAAAAGTAGATGCCGTAAAAGCGATGTTTGACGATACAGCGGTGGTTAAAATCACGAATTCGAAAAATGGAA
>CANGZT010000063.1 GCA_947458955.1 Flavobacteriia bacterium
AATTGTCTTCTTTGTTCGTAAAATTGATTGACACGATTGGTAACTTCTTGGTCTTTAGTACCATCATTAATCGTATTAAAATTAACAGCATCATTAGTACCAGATAAATTTGGCATGAATAATAAAGTCAATGCATGCCTTGTATTAAACCTGCAAGAAACATTAAACAATCCATTAATTCCGTTAATCTCACGACTTATTCTTGCATTATCTTGTGTCTCAAATCCTTTTGAAGTTGTATCCCCTTGTAATCGTTGAGAAATACCGTTCGGGTCATATCTCAAAGAATTACCATATCGTACCCCCATCAAGAAACCTACCGTTTTTCCAAAAAGAGTAATTTGATTTCCTACACTAAAATTTTGAGAAAAATTGATTGGAGCAATTCTGTTTTGGGTATTCCAGTTATTCGAAAACCCATTGGAATAATCTGTATTATTTTGATTTATTAAAGAAAACGCTTGAGGTTTGTACTCTTTATCATACTTCGATTTAGCTTCGTTATAAGCTACATTATCATTGATTTCTGCTTTTGATAATAAACCTAATTCGACTAAACCTAATTTAAAATAACTATTCGCTTCAGGTGTACCATCTCTCCAAGTTGATACCCCTAAATTTTTAAAATAACTCTCCAACCCAAGTGCTTTCATTTCTTGGTAACTCGTTGGATTTAATGTAGGAGCTTTAAAGACATCCAATGAATTATTTCTCAATCCATTATCATAACCCAACCAATCAGTAGCACTTCTTTGCGTAGAAATAACTTCTTTGAATGTAGTTTGATTATTGTAATTGAATTGTGTTTCTAAATTGACTTGCAATTTTGAAGGATAATCTTTTGTTTCAACGGAAATATAAGCACCCGAAAAATCTCCAGGTAAATCTGGAGAAGCTGTCTTTGTGATAACAATGTTATCAATTAAACTTGAAGGAAATATATCCAATTTGATGTTATTGGTAAGGGGATCTAATGTTGGAATTCTAGAACCATTCAAGGTAGTCTTCACATATCGATCCCCAATACCTCTAACCGTAATCAATCCCCCACTCTGAGAAACACCTGACACCCTTGAAATAGCAGCAACCACATTTGGGTCACCTGTTTTCTTTATGGTTTCAGCTGAAATGTAATCTATAGTAGTGGAAGAATTCTTTTTTACATTCTCCATAAAAGCGTCATTACTTTTAACAGGCTTGCCGCTAATTGTAATCACTTTTAACTTTTTAGTAGGAGAAATTAATACAACACGTTTTAAAAATGAAATATCTTTTAATGTGTCCATCTTCACTTCAAACACATCATAACCAGGTTGCTTAAATAATAAATACGATGTAGTGTCATTCAAAACAATGGAATATTTTCCTTCAACATCTGTTTTAGCGTTGATTGTTTTGTCAAACTTTGAAAAAATTTTCACTCCAAAAAGAGTTTCATTTTTCTCATTTTTTACTACTCCGTCAATTTTTTTTTGAGCAAATACAGAGGTAGAAATCAGGAAGACGGTTGACCAAAAGATTTTTTTCATGTGTAAATAAATTAGTCAATTATAATTCTTTGATTATAAACTGATTCATTATTTGACACTTTCACAAAATAAACACCACTTGATACTGATGATAAATCAATTATATTGGTTTCAAGATTCGTATTTAATAGTTTAGATATTAGTGTTTTTCCATCCATTGTCAACAGTTCTGCATGAAAAGAACCTTTAGCATTTTTATCCAATTTAATGAATATTTTATCCGAAGCTGGATTAGGGAAAACAGCAACATTAAGATTTGTCAAATTTGCTATGGAAGCTTTTGATGTATCTACAGGAGTAGTTTTAGTAGGTGACTTGTAAATTAAAGAAGGAATAGACAATTCTCCTATTTTTGGATTCAAAGCAACGTACTTTTCAGAAACACCCGGTGTAGGAGTTCCAATTTGTATGTTTAATTCAAAACTAAATTGTCCTTTTGTAGTAAACTGACCAAGTAATACTCTATTTTCAGTAGTAGGTCCAGATGAGCCACCTAACGCAGAAATAGCACCGTTTGTTGTTTTAAAAACACTATCAGCCAAACTTGTTGCATCAAAAACAGCTAAATCATTATCAATACCAACTGTTGTTACAGCTATTGGAGTACCAGCTATCATTCCGTCTTGATCTTTCAACAAAATCCCTACTGCAGTATCCTTGTTTTTTAGCATCGGATTGGTAACAATCGGCAACAAATTCGCTTTACTATCGTCTTCCGATTTCAAAACACCTAATTGCCCTGCAGCAGCTGCGCCTACAGAAAACCAAGAATCTAAAGCAACTGAATTGTTTTTTAATTGAGCGCTAGGTATACCATTAGCAGTAGTAGCACCCCTGTCTTCATTATTAAAAAAACCTTCAGTAGATTTAATTATAAGTGGATGATCACCATCACCATATAATGCTTGGAATTTATAACCTGGAAGCATATCCGCAAACACTCTGTATGTAACAGAACCAACAGGAAGTGTTCCCATAGAACCTGTAGAATCTTCTGCATTTGATACATAATATTTTTCAACAATGATTTTCTCTAAACCTTGTTGAGAAAATGTAGTTCCAGCAGCTAATATACCACCAGCAAAAAGTAATTGTTTTATCATTTTTTTTGATTTTTAGATTTATTCTTTTTTGAATCAAACATTAAACTTGGGAGAGTAAAGTCACTCGCCACTGGATTTAATGCTATATATTTTTCTGATATTCCTGGAGTTGGAGTTCCTAATTGTATATTCAACTCGAATGAGAAATCACCATCAGTTGTAAATTGTCCGATTAAAACTTTGTTTGAACCCAATGAGTCTAATCCTCTAGCACCACCCAAACAAAACCAACCTCCATTGTCCGTAATGAATTCATTCTTATCACTTTTTTTTCCGAAAACATCTGCTGCTAACTTTTCAATATTAAAAAAAGTTGGTCTAGGAACTTTTCCAACAACTTTCAACCCATCCTTGAGTACTAAATTCGATTCATTTGAATTAAGAAAATTGGTATGCTTTACTGTTTCAACTGTATCATCGTCATTTAACGAAACACCATAGGAATCTTCTCCAGCAGCACCTACCGACAACCATGAATCTAACATCACTGTATTTTTAGTAAGCGTTCGATATGGTATTACGTTAGGGATAACATCTCCGTGTTCAGAATGATTAAAAAAAGTAGTTGTGGTTTTAATCGACAATGGATGATTAGGACTCCCAAAAATTGCCTGAACAGAATAACCTGGTTTTAAATCCAAGTAAACACGATAGGTAACTGCGTTCTTTTGTAGAGGAACAGTGTATAATTCTGAAATGGTATCATTGGAAGAAGCTACATAAAACTTTTCTACAAAAACATTCTCTAAACCTTGTGAAAAAGAGGAGCTAATAAAGAATAAAAATAGTATTGTAATAAACTTCATTTAATGTCAAAATTTACCGCCAAAGCTATCTCAAGTACACAAGATTTGAATTAATAGACTTTTATCATTAAATTAAAGAAGTATAACTATAGTTATTTATTAATAAAACTGACTTAACGATTTCTTTAAAGCTATTAATGTTTTTCATTTTTACTTTAAAAAACCGCTTCATTTACCACTATTTAAAACAAACAAACACTTACAAAACAATCATTTACAATATTAAGTAAGTTAATACTTAATTTAAAAACAAATAATTTAGAGTTTAAACACTATTCTTCCGAATCCTTTTTCTTTGATAAAAAAAAAGATGGAAGAACTTATTTCAAAAGAGGAATTAAAAAAATTTCTCAAAGTTCAACAATACGAAAAATCTAAACTAGCCGATTTCGTATATAACAAATTGAAATTAAAAGAATTAAATGAAATCTATCTTAAACATAAAGAAAAAGATAGTAAATCATTTGTAGAAGGAATTTTGTCCGATTTGGGAATTCATTTCGAAATTTCAGAAGAAGATCTAAAACGTATTCCCCAAAAAGGAGGATTTATTTTATTATCCAACCACCCATTCGGAGCATTAGATGGTTTAATCATTTGTAAAACTATTGCCGAAAAAAGACCAGACTTTAAGTTAATGGCTAATTTTCTATTAGAAAGAATAGCTCCTTTAAAAGATATGATCTTTCCGGTTAATCCGTTCGAAACGATGAAAGATAAAAAGTCTAGTGTGAATGGTATTCGAAATGCATTAACCTATGTTCGAAAAGGACATCCTCTTGGTATTTTCCCAGCAGGCGAAGTAGCTGCATTTAAACTTTCAAAACTGAATGTGAAAGAAAAAGAATGGGATCAAATCATTAAATTCACTTTAAAATGTAATGTACCAGTTATACCAACTTATATTTCAGGAACAAACAGTCCTTTATTTCATGCATTGGGTTTAATACATCCTTTACTAAGAACCGCTAAATTACCCTCTGAAATCTTCAATAAAAAAAACAAAAAGGTTACCATGCGCATCGGTCATCCAATACACATTGATGATTTAAAAAAAATGGAATCTGACCATGCTATATCAACGTATTTACAATTAAAGTCTCAATTTCTTAAAAACGCTCCTACCATTGATTCTTTTTATAAAAAACCAATTTTAGGAATAAAACGCAAAGTACAAGAGATTACACCTGCTATCCATACAGACTTATTAGTAAAAGAAATACAAAAACTAAATGAATCACAACTATTGAGTATTGTGAATGATTACAGACTTTACGAAATAGATGCACAACAATGTCCTAATTTGATGTTAGAATTAGGAAGAAAAAGAGAAATTGCCTTTAGAGCAGTTAATGAGGGCACAAATAAGGAACTGGATCTTGACCCTTTTGATTTATATTATAAACATTTAATTATTTGGGACGAAAAAAACAATGCACTTGTAGGTGCCTATCGATTAGGGAAAGGGGATGAAATTTTTTCAAAATATGGATTTAGAGGATTTTATACACATACTCTATTTAGATTCAAAAAACAAATGGAACTTCCATTATATGAAAGCATAGAACTAGGAAGATCTTTTGTATCCTTGGAGTATCAAAAAAAGGCTACTCCCCTATTTTTATTATGGAAAGGGATATTCTTGTTTATGGAACGAAATCCAAAATATAAATATTTAATCGGACCCGTTAGTATTAGTCAAGACTTCACTAAAATATCAAAAAGTTTCATTGTTCATTTTAGTAATCGATACCTTACTAATGCTTTTGTGAAAGATTTAGTAAAACCAAGAAAAAACTTTATTCAACCTATTCTGAAACAAAAGAAAATCATAAAACTTGTTCAAGGTTTAGATGGTGATATCGATAAGTTGGACAAAATGATACAAGAGACTGATTTCGGAAAACATTTGCCTGTATTACTCAAAAAATATGTTGGGTTGAATGCTCAAATTACTTGCTTCAACGTCGATAAAAAATTCAACAACTGTTTAGATGGGTTCTTATTTTTAGATTATCATACGATACCAGAACATATAAAAGAAGGGTTGAGGAAATAACCTCAACGCTTCGTAACTTGATACACATCCAGTCTTCTATCTTTTAGATTGGTAACACTCCCATAATTATGCAGTTCTGTTAACAACGAAAGATCAACATCACAAATCAAAATCATTTCGGTATTGGGTGTTGCTTCCGCTTTTACACCATTTGTCGGAAATGCAAAATCACAAGGTGTAAATACAGCAGATTGAGCAAACTGAATATCCATGTTACTCACTTTTGGTAAATTCCCTACCGAACCTGCAATGGCAACATAACATTCATTTTCAATAGCACGTGCTTGTGCACATCTTTTAACTCGATGAAAACCATTTTGGGTATCCGTTAAAAAAGGAACAAATAAAATCTGCATTCCTTCCTCTGCTAGAATTCGACTCAATTCTGGAAATTCAGAGTCATAACAAATCAATATTCCAATACGACCACAATCGGTGTCAAAAGTTTTTAATTCGTTTCCTCCAATCATTCCCCAAGCATAAGACTCACTTGGTGTAATGTGAATCTTTCTAAATTCTTCGATACTTCCATCACGACGACATAAATAACCGACATTATACAAATGATCATTTTCAATTAAAGGCATACTACCTGTAATAATGTTAATGTTGTAAGAAATGGCAAATTCTTTAAATTTTGCTTTTAATTTTTTTGTGTATTGTGCTAATTTTCTAATCGCCTCTGATTCAGGAAAATCATTATATTTCGCCATTAAAGGTGCATTGAAAAATTCAGGGAACAAACAAAAATCGCAACTATAATCAGAAACAGCATCTATAAAATACTCCATTTGTTCAAAAAGCGTATCTAATTTACTCATTGGTCTCATTTGCCACTGAACCAGCCCGAGTCTCACATCTGTTTTTTTAGTGTTTTTTTCAGTTGTATAAAAAATGTTGTTCCACTCTAACAAAGTTGCATATTCTTGAGAGCTTGTATCATTGGGTAAATAACCTGTCATTAATCTCAAAACATGAAAATCATTACTCAACTGAAAAGTTAACACAGGGTCATATATCTCTTTTAATTTTACTTTTTCAATGTATTCTTTTGGAGAAACAGTATCTGAAAATTTAGAGAAATTAGGAATTCTTCCTCCAAAAATGATTCCTTTTAAATTCATTTGTTCACATATACTTTTTCGCTCGTCATACAAACGTCTTCCTAAACGTAAACCTCTAAATTCTGGGACGATAAACACATCAATTCCATATAAGACATTTCCCAATGGATTATGTGTTCCAAATGTATATTGATCGGTTATTTCAAGGTAGGTATGATCCCGTTCTGCAAGTTCATAATTTACGAGAATTGATAATGCACATCCAGCTAATTCATCGTTGACAAAAACCACCTTTTGTCCATCAGGAAATTTTTTCAATAAAATTTTAATGTGCTTCTCTTTCCAATATGCATTTTCCATATCATGGTATGCACTTTGCATAGCAACTTTCAACTTTGGATAATCTTCAATCTGTAAATTTCGAATCTCAACTTTATTAATTATCATTGTTTTTTTTGGTTAAAATTCTATTATTTACAAGACATTTAACCATAGATTAATAAGTATTCACAATTTGTTAATTGATAGAAATTATATTTTTAATATGTTATTTAATCAAGTAACGTTTACGTAATATTACATCAAAAAACATCTGTAGTTATCTAACTTTTAGATTAACATAACCTAAAACAGACCAATTATATTAGGTGTATGTAACGAAAAAATTACGCAATATTTAAGCATATTAACTTTCTGTAAAATAGAAATAAGAGCGATTTTTTCACGCTAATTTTACAAAAAAAACTATGCATCAAATTAAATTCCAAGAAACTTTAGAAAACGACTTAAGTACTTTTTTAACTGAACAAAAAGAAAAATTTCCAAGTGAAGAATTATTAAAAATAGATCTTCATTGCCACGATTTTAACAGCAATGTCCCTGACGAGTTGATGGGAAGAATTTTAGGGGTTCCTGAAACATGGTTGCCAACTGAAAATTTAATTAAGACACTCAAAAAAAACGAAGTTACCGCCATAACCATTACTAATCATAATAATGCTCGTTCTTGTTTTAATCTACAAAAGGAAGGAAGGGATGTACTTGTAGGAGCAGAATTTAGTTGTACTGTTCCCGACTTTAATGTTGGTATTCATGTATTAACATATGGTTTCTCGGAAGAACAAGAAAAAACACTAAACAAATTACGTAAGAATGTATATCAATTTGTACAATATTGCTGTGAGCATGATCTACCTACCATTTGGGCACACCCGCTTTATCATTATAGTGTAAAAGGAATTCCAACCTTTGATTTTTTCAGAAAATTGATGTTGATTTTTGAACGATTTGAAGTTTTAAACGGTCAAAGAGATACTTGGCAAAATTTACTTGTAAAAACTTGGTTAGAATCCATTACACCTGAACAAATTGATGCAAATGCAGAAGAATTTGGTATCGATATTTCACTTTATTGTAAAAACAGATACAAAAAATCAATGGCTGGAGGATCTGATAGCCACATGGGAATTTTCTCAGGTCAAACAGGAAGCTACTTACATGTTCCGAATCTTAAAGAAAGAATTAAAACAACACCCGCTTCAGAACTAGCCCTAGAGGCAATCAAAGTAGGAAATATTTTTCCATATGGAACCCATCAAAATGCGGAAAAATTAAATGTAGCCCTACTCGATTATGTATGTCAAATTGCGATGTACAAAAAAGATCCAGGATTATTTCGCGTGCTGTTACACAAAGGAACTTTCAAAGAAAAAATGGAAGCTTTAATTGTATCTAATTTATTTTCAGAATTAAGCAGAAATAAAAAAACAATGCGATTTGTGCGTTTATTCCACGATTGTTTTACAGGTAAAACTCCTTCTAAATCAAAACGTTTATTATTACCAAAAATATACAAACCCATTTTTGATGAAGCTGTTCGTATTTCAAAAGCACATCAATTACCAGCAGAAGAAATGACACAAACAATGCATGAAGCATTGAATAACATCTCTGCCGCTTTCAGTGAAATATTATTTGATCGCTTGAACCTAAAAATTCAAGAATTGCTTGATAACGATAAACTCAATAATTTAAAATTAGAAGATGTCATTTCTAATTTAGAGGTTCCATCAGATTTCAGAAATTTACTTTTTCCTGCAAAAGATAAAAACCCTAACTTTTCAGCGAAAGATTATTCCGGTTTTTTCAAAGGTTTACCATTTCCATTTTTCGGTTCAACATTAATTCTTGGAGCCAATTTCACCAGTACAAAAGTGCTTTATAATAGCAGACCTTTGCTTAATGATTTTGCTGATAAAATTGGCAAATACGAACACCCAAAACGAATGCTTTGGTTAACAGACACCTTCACAGACAAAAATGGTGTATCGAGTGCACTACAAGATTTACTAAAAGAAATAAAAAACCAAAATCTACCCATTGATATTTTAATTTGCAGTAATGAAATTGAATCAGAAGAACATTTGATTGTGGTAAAACCTTTAGGCGAATACACCCTTCCATTCTACAAACAACAGCCTATTCGAATTCCAAACTTGAACCAAATACATCAAATCTTTCACCAAGGGGAATACGATCGTATTATGTGTTCAACGGAGGGAGTAATGGGATTAATTTCTCTATATCTAAAAAATGCTTACAAAGTACCCGCTTCCTTTTTTATACACACAGACTGGATCATGTTTGCTCGAAAAGTATTGAATTTTGACATACATAATTTGAACAGAGCTAGACGATTCATAAGGGCATTTTATCAAGGTTTTGATCAACTATTTGTTTTAAATACGGACCAACAAAAATGGCTGACTGGAAAGGAAATGGAATTTTCAGAAGATAAAGTTCATCTTACAGCGCATTGGGTAAGCGATTGTTTTGTTCCACAAACAGATGAAAGAGAAAAATTATTCAACATTGAAAAAGATGTATTTACCCTACTTTTCGTAGGTAGATTGAGTGAAGAAAAAGGGATTGACGATTTAATCGAAATCAGCAAATCTTTGGATAAAAAAGAACTTGCTTATAAAATGGTTTTTGTGGGAGAGGGGCCTGCTTTCCAAAAAATCAAAGAATCTATTCCAAATGCACTGATCATCGGTTGGCAATCAAAAGAAACCTTAGCTAGCATGTATTCTTCTGCAGATTTGCTTTTATTACCTTCCAAATTTGACACCTTTAGTTGTGTTGTATTAGAAGCTTTGAGTTGCGGTTTACC
>CANGZT010000064.1 GCA_947458955.1 Flavobacteriia bacterium
AGAAAATGAAGGGAAATGCAATGTTCGTTTCGTGATTTTTGATCCCTTAGAAGACCTGTCAGTGACCATGCCTTCCAAAAATATGCGTATTGATCCAAGTAATGAATTGATCAAGAGTCTGAAAGAGTTTGATTTAGAATTTGAATTAACGGATAAGTAAGTTATTTTGGGATTACTTCTAATTGTTTTCGAAGTTTATTCTGTTCATTTTTGAAAAAATTTAGAGATTCAAAATAGGATAATTTTTCTTTACTTAAAGTTGAAGTGTGAGTTTCAAAAGCGTTATTAAACTCTTCAAGACAAGTATGAATAAGTTCAATAATTATTGTTTTTTTAGACCTAAAACCTTTATAAGTTAAAGTGTCGTCTATTTTTTGCTTGTATTTTTCAAATAATGACACTCTTAAGTCAATAATGAATAACGAATCTTTTTGAGTCATTTTGTCTTTGTGCCAATGAGATATGTATTGATTTAAAGAGTCTAAACTACTATTAATTTTGTTGATATTATTCTTAGAATAGTTTGTTTTTTGTACTTTAAAACTACTATTCGGTGCTTTTATTGTGTTTATTTTATTTTTTTGATTATCAATTTTTTGTTGAGCTTGCTTATTGAATAGAGGATACGATTTCTGATTTTTTTTATTTACAATTAGAATAATAGATATTAAAAAGCAAAGAGTTAAAAAAATAATAAATCTATGTTTTCTTCTTTCAATTAAAAGTGCTTTATGTAATTCTTGACAGTTTTGAAAGCGTTCTAGTTGTTTTTCTTTAATACATTTTTTAATCGTTTTTCTATAAATTATTGGAATATTTTTTATGTTTTGCTTATCTGTAGAACCAGTGAATAATTCCAATAAAATGATACCTATTGAATAAATATCAGACGAAGCATTACATAATTCTGGTGAGGAAAACATTTCAGGAGCAGCATATTTTGGTGTTCCTGATGGGGTTTTAGAATAGCTATCGGCATGTGCTAAACCGAAATCAATGAGTTTAAGTTGTTCATTTTTTGTTGAAATAAGTAGATTTTCAGGTTTTAAATCTAAATGATAAATATTTTTTTTATGGAGATAGCTTAGAATGTCAATGAGTTGATTGATAATTTTTTTTATGAATTCGAGGGTAGGTTTCTGTTTTGTAAGATATTCCCGAAGCATTTGACCATCTACATATTCTGTAAGCAAGTAAGTACCTTCATGATCTTTTCCTAAATTAAAGTAGTTTACTATACCCGGATGATCTAAGGAAAATCCAATTTCAAATTCGCGCTGTAAATTATCAATGTATAAGGGATTATTTCGATGTTTTTCATTTATTCGTTTTAAAAACATCCATCGATTATTGATTTTAACCTTGTAAACAGTATGTTGAGAACTTTGATATAATAAAGAAACAATACTACTCGCATTTTCAGGAGTAATTATTTGGTTATTATTGTTTTCAAATGATGAATTTTCTAAATTCAATTGCTTTCAAGAATGTTTATTTCGGTAATACCGCTAATTTTTGCAGCTTTATAAGACCCCAAATTTACATTGTTTCTTGTAACTGAATTAATTATAAGAGGATAATTTTTTATAAGATTAAAAATACGGAGTAAATCCTTTTCTTGTAGTTTACTATTTATCGATTCTTTTATTTCAAATTCGTAATTATCTAAATATTGTAAAGTAAGCTTTGTTTCTGGTGCATAACAGATTTCAACTAATGAATTTGGAATAAGTTTGTCTATATCTATCTGTTTAATTGAAATAAACTCAGAATTTTGAATGTTAAGTTGTTTTTCAATGTAGTTGTCCCAATTATTATAACCTAGATAATTAGCAATCACATCCAAAGTGTAAAGACGAGGTTCCTTACTTCCGGCGATAAATCCAAAAATTCGTTTTAAAGTTGATGTGCTAATAGTTTGTTTGGTAACGTGTAATATATCTCCTGCTAGAGCTTCACAATCACTAGGGTAACGAATTTCTTTTCTAAATTTTTCTTCAATTTGTTTAATAGTAACAATTGAAATCATTTAATTACAATTTGCTCAAAATTAGGTAAAAAAATAGTGATAAATCTAAAATGAACAAAGTGAACTATTTGAACGAAATGAACAAGAATAATCGCATTAAATATGTTTTTCTTTGTCAGGTAATGAAAAGGAAAATAATTTAGATAACGGTATATCAAATGCATACGCTAAAGCGAATACTGTACTTAAAGTTGAATTAGAAACAGCCGTTTCAATACGAGCTATTTGTGTAAGAGACAAACCTGATTCAAATGCGAGTTGCTGTTGTGTAAAACCTAATTCTTTTCGAAGTGATTTAACATGTAAAGCAAAAGCTTCTAAGCCAGCTTGATCAAATATTTTTTGATGCTCTTTTTTCATGTGCTTCTTGAACATCGAAAAATAGAATAAATCAAAAAATATTTTATAACGTATAAGTTATAATTAAAAATAAAATATACATTTGATATAAATTAAAATTGATATGAATATAGGGCAAAATAATAAAGAGAAAATAAGGTTACCTATTTTAGAGATACCTGGATTTATTCAAACAAATGAAAGAATTAGTTCTGAAAATAGAATTCCAGAAATCGTTATTTATAGAGAAATAAATTTTCAAGAAGAAGCTTATCGCACAAATTGTAATGTTAAATATATAGGTGACTTATGGAATGATGATATGTCATCTTTAATTATTGTTTCTGGAGAATGGGAATTCTATAAAGATGCAAATTATAAACATAACAATCAGCTTAATAAACCTTTAATCATTTTGGGCCCTGGATACTATCCAGATTTAAGAAACTTATTATTAGGTAAAAACATTAATGATGTAATTTCTTCGTTCAAATGTGTTAAAATATAAAATATATGAAAAAGTATTTAACATGCTCTTTTGCTGCGGCAATTGGATTCACAGGGCTTTCTCAATCATCTATTAATTCATCGTGTGGAAATTCAGTTAATAATTACAATTCGTTAGATTATTCTATTGGTCAAGTTTTTTACCAAAGTAGAACAACAAATAATAGTTTAATTGAACATGGAGTTCAGCATGCCTATAGAATTAGTACAACTCTTGTAAATGAGGATGAAATAAATTTATCACTAAGTGTTTATCCAAATCCAGTAGAAGATAAACTCATTCTAAAGATTGATAATATTGAAAAAAGTTTTTCTTACAGACTAGTGAGTATGGAAGGTAAAGTGATTCAAGAAGCTCCTATTCTAGCAATTGAATCTGAGATAATTGTCAAAGATCTTCCTGTTGCAACGTATTTCGTGGAAGTACAACACGGCAATCAAATTGTACAAAGTTTTAAAGTAATTAAAGATTAATTTCATGAAAAATTTTTTTAAATTATTAGTTGCGATGATAGTATCCGCATCTGTAATGGCACAAGCCCCTCAACGATTTAGTTATCAGGCAGTAGTTAGAGGTTTGAACAGTGAATTAATTGCAAATAAGCAAGTTAGCGTCAGGATTAGTCTTTTGCAAGGTTCAGAAACAGGAAACTCTGTTTATGTTGAAACACATAATCCGATTACAAATACTAACGGATTGTTAAGTATAATTATAGGAGGAGGAAAAATCGTATCAGGAAATTTTTCTTCTATTGATTGGTCAAATGGTTCATACTTTGTAAAATCTGAAATCGATTTAAATGGAGGTAGTAATTATAGTATTTCATCTTCAAGTCAACTATTAAGTGTCCCATTCGCACTTTATGCGGCTAAAGGACCTGTTGGTCCCAAGGGTGATAAAGGAGATATAGGCCCTCAAGGTATTAATGGAAAAGAAGGAGTTCAAGGTCCCAAGGGTGATAAAGGAGATGTCGGCCCTCAAGGTTTTCCAGGTGTGAATGGAAAAGATGGAACTCAAGGACCAAAGGGTGATACTGGTCCTATTGGTCCAAAAGGTGATAAAGGAGACGAAGGTAGTTTTCCGCATGGTATAGTAAAAGGGGAAATGAAGTTTTGGAATGGTAATTCTTGGCAATCAATAGTTCCAGGTATCAGTAATCAGATTTTAACATTTTGTGATAGTTTACCTATTTGGACAAAAGGGGGGGTATGTCCTGGTAAAATAGTAACTTTAGATTGTTCTAAGGCAAATATAAATGGTATTTTAACTGAAGCAAAAGTTGCAAATGGAGTTACAGTTTCTATTTCTTACACTGGTGGAAATAGCGGTCCGTATGAAGAACAAACTATAAATTCTACAGGTGTTACTGGATTGACAGCAACTTTAAAAGCAGGAAATCTTTCGGAGGGAAATGGAAGTTTAGAATACACAATTTCTGGTACACCAGTAATAAGTGGTATAGCAAGTTTTGCTATAAATATTGGTGGGTATTCTTGTGTTATAGGTGTGGCTGTTAATAACCCAACGAGTGGATATGGTAGTCCGATTACTGATGAAGAGGGTAATTCGTATACTACGGTATATATAGGAACACAAAAATGGATGGGAGAGAACTTAAAAACGACAAAATACAATGATGGTACTGAGATACCTTTCGTTCCTGGGAATTCAAATTGGGGTAATCTATCTACAGGAGCATGGACGTATTACAATAATTTGGATGTAAAAAATAATCCCCAATATGGTAAATTATATAATTGGTATGCAGTAAGTACAACTACTAATGGGAATAAAAATGTTTGTCCTACAGGTTGGCATATACCTTCACATAGCGAATGGCTTGTTTTAATAAAATATTTAGGAGGATCGACTGTTGCTGGTGGTAAAATGAAAGAAGTTGGTACAAATTTAGCAGGAGCTAAATGGAAAAGCCCAAATTCACAAGCAACTAACACATCTTTATTTACTGGTATTCCTGGTGGATCTCGTCTATCTGACGGTAGTTATATTTCTTTTTTTACTAACGGTTTTTGGTGGAGTTCTACAGTAGATAATAATCCTGATTATGCTATTCATTGCGATTTAGAATGGGATTCTGGTAATGCGATCATAAGTTTGGGTGTTAAGAAAAATGGGTTTTCTGTTAGATGCTTAGAGGACTAAATTGAAAAAAAATAGTACTCTAATAAATTATAAAAAACTCATAAATCTAATAGGGTGTCTCTTTGTTCAGACACCCTATTTTTTGTAATTTATATTTTATTCTCATTAGTTTTTTGATATCTTTAAGCTAAATGCAATTGCTATGGATACCGATAAAACATCACTCACCTCACTGCTTGGCATTCAATACCCCATCATTATGGCCCCGATGTTTTTGGTGTCGAATACCCAAATGATTATTGAAGGATTGAAAGCTGGGGTTACAGGAGCTATTCCTGCGTTGAATTATCGATCAGTCGATGAGTTAAGAGAAGCAATCCGTTTGATAAAACAATATTCAGACAAACCATTTGGTATTAATTTGATTGTGAATAAATCTAACTTTTTGTTAGAAGAGCAATTACGTGTTTGTTGTGAGGAAAAGATAGGTTTTATTATCACCTCTTTGGGTTCTCCGGAATTGGTTATTAAAGAAGCACATAAGAATAACGTACTAGTTTTTTGTGATGTAACTAATGTGAAATATGCCAAAAAAGTGGAGCAATTGGGTGCAGATGCATTAATCGCAGTAAACAAAGAGGCAGGTGGCCATGCTGGTACTATTTCTTACAAACAATTAATTCCTGAACTATTGAAAAATTGTTCTATACCTGTGATTTCAGCTGGAGGTGTAGGTAGTTTTCAACAATATCAAGAATTTTTAGGATTAGGGGTTGCAGGATTTTCAATCGGAAGTATTTTTATTGCTTCTGAAGAATGTGATGTTTCACAAGATTATAAACAGGCTTGTGTAGATTATGGAGCAAAAGACATCGTTTTAACAACGAAATTATCAGGAACTCCATGTACGGTTATCAATACACCTTATGTGCAAGAAGTTGGAACAAAACAAAATTGGTTAGAGCAAATTTTAAATAAAAATAAACTTTTGAAAAAGTGGTTTAAAGCGTTGACTTTTTATCGTGGGATGAAGTTTTTACGAAGTGCAGCTTTTAACTCTACATACAAATCTGTTTGGTGCGCTGGTCCTTCAATAGAACATGTTAAATCGATTAGACCCGTTAAAGAGATTATAAATTCACTAGTCTCTGAAAACTAAACTATATATTTGCACAAATTAAAAAATTATGATTGAACTTTTTCAGCACATTTTACATTTAGATTTTGAGTGGATTTTTGCCAATTACGGTACTGCTATTTATGTGATTTTATTTTTAGTGATTTTTATTGAGACAGGCTTGGTAGCGATGCCTTTCTTACCTGGTGATTCTCTTTTATTTACAGCGGGATTATTTGCTGCTTCAGGTGAATTGAATTTAGTGGCTGTTTTAGGGTTGCTCTTTATAGCAGCAGTACTAGGCGATAACTGTAATTATTGGGTTGGACGAAAAATTGGTTTAAAAATCTTTGATTTTAAATTTAAGGGCAGATCAATTGTAAAACGTGAATATTTAACAAAAACAGAAGAGTTTTTTGATAAAAATGGAGTGAAAGCAATTATCATGGCACGTTTTGTCCCTTTTGTTAGAACCTTTGCACCATTTGCTGCGGGAGTAGGTAAAATGGAATATAAAAAATATTTCCTGTTTGATGTATTAGGTGGTTTCTTATGGATTTTTAGTTTAACGATTGCTGGGTATTTATTAGGAGAAGTCGAATGGATTCGTAAAAACATTGATTTAGTGTGTTTAGGAATTATCTTTATTTCTGTTTTTCCAATGGTTTTGAATTTATTGAAGTCAAAGTTCGGTGCAAAAAATGCGTAAGTTCGGTTTAATCGGCAAATCACTTGCTCATTCGTTTTCAAAGTCTTTTTTTGAAGGGTATTTTTCTGAGAATAATATAGAAGCTACCTACCAAAACTTTGAGATTCAAAACGAAAAAGAATTAGTTGATTTTTTGAAAGAGAAAAAAGTCGATGGTTTCAATGTGACAATACCTTATAAAGAAACTATTATTCCATTTTTAGATGAATTATCTGAAGAGGCAAAAGTTGTAAATGCTGTAAATACCATTCGCTTAGAAAATGATAGATGGATTGGGTACAATACCGATGTATTTGGTTTTAAGCAATCAATCAAACCATTTTTAACAAATAAACATGAAAAAGCATTGATTTTAGGTACAGGTGGGGCAGCTAAAGCAGTTTCTTATGTGTTGAAGGATATTGGTATTGAAGTATTAACTGTATCTCGTACGCCACATGGTAGAAATCAATTTGCTTATGCGGATATAAATAAACACATGATTAAAGCATGTAAGTTAATCGTAAATACTACACCCCTCGGTATGTATCCAAATGTGGATGAAAGTGTTGAGTTTCCTTTTGATTTTTTATCTGAAGAGCATTTGGTTGTAGATTTGATTTATAATCCAGATGAAACATTGTTTTTAAAACAAGCTAAAGGAAACCAAGCTACGATTTTAAATGGTGCTTCAATGTTGAAAGAACAAGCATTAAAATCATGGGCTATTTGGAATAAATAATGGATGTGATTTCAAAGTTAATCAAACAAGGGAAGAATAAATTTATTGATTTCATTCCAACCTGTGAAAATCCTCACCATACAGCAGCGTTAATTTCGTCTTTTGCAAATCGAGAGGGAGGAACCTTGGTCGTTGGAGTTAATTCAAAAGGGAAGTTAATCGGAATACTTCCTGAAATGGAAATACAATGGGTTGAAGAGGTTGTTCAACATTATTTAACCATTTCAGTTGAGATTGAAATTGAACAAGTAATCGAAAAATTTAAGTATTCCCTTTTGATTTATATCAAGGAGAGCGAAACAAAGTATTGTGGTGCTATAGATTTAAATGGTGAACCACATCATTTTGTTCGAACACACAAAGGAGAAGTTTTTGAATCTACCTTTATCATTGAAAAATCATGGGTTTACCATCAAAAAGAAATTTTTTTCTCTGAGGAAATTTTTCTTGCTTTAAAAAAGCTATTACAAAATGAAAATCAGCTAACGCTAGCCTCTATTTTTAAAGAACTTGATTTCAAAAAGTCAGAAATTGAAAACACTTTGGCGATTTTGGTAGATCAAAAGATGATTGATTTTGAATTTATTAATCAGAAAGTGGTCTATTATTGGAATGGAAATTCATGTATTGAGTTCTAATTCTTTCTTGAAGCATTTGTTGTATTCGTTCATCTACTTTCAAATTGTTTTTTAAGTAGAAATCGATTTCTTCTTGTGTAAATAAGCCGATTACGATCCCTAAAAGTTTGTTTTTCAGAATTTGTTCTTTTTTCAGGGTAGATAAAATTCGTTTTTCTTGTTCTAATTGATTAAGATGTAAAAAATCAGGATTAAGATTTATTATATAATTCAAAGAAATTTTATTTAATGTTTCATTTAAAAATTTGAGAATTGGTCTTAATGTTTTATGCTGAAAAAATTCAATTGATGACTTGGTTTTATCTTCTTGAAAGGTGATTTTTTCTCTTAGATTTAATAGTTGTTCAGAACGATTCATTCTTGAGGGTTGTTAAAGTTTATTAAATAACAATTATCACTTACAAATAGTTTTCTTAATATTAGATAGTCAGTGAAATTTTTCTTATATTCGATTATTCTTCGTTTAAGGAAGAATTTTGTCAAACAAAACATTTTTTTATTTATGGGACGTCCACCAACAAAACCAGCGCGTTTAAAAGATGGTTTTTATATTGAAGTTAAGAACTCAGGATCTTCAGGTGTTAGAATCAGAAGAGACACCAAAGAGCAGATGTTATTGGCTGCTGAAGAATATAGCAAAAATAAAAATGTGGTTATTCTTGGTGAAATGAGAAACGATAAATGGGTTACAGAATAAAAAAAGGTCGGTTTTTAAAACCGACCTTTTTTTATATATCAAAGTGTGTGATGATTACTCACTAACTACTTCAAATTTAATAGTTGGTTTAACACCTTTGTGTAAGTTTACTTCAGCTTCGAAAGTACCAACTTCTTTGATTGGTTCATCTTTAATTTTTAAAGACTTACGGTCAACATCATAACCAGCAACACGTAAAGCGTCAGCTAATTGTACAGTGTTTACAGAACCAAAAATCTTACCATTTTCACCTACTTTAGTAGCAATTTTAACAGTAACATCAGCTAATTTAGCCGCTAATGCTTCAGCTTCAGCTAAAATTTTAGATTCTTTATGAGCACGTTGCTTTAACATTTCTTCGTGCGCTTTTTTGTTTGAAGGAGTTGCTAATACAGCATATCCTTGAGGAATTAGGAAATTGCGACCGTAACCGTTTTTCACAGTTACAACCTCATCTCTATATCCTAATTTATCTACGTTTTTCTTTAAGATTACTTCCATGACAGTAAAAAATATTTAATATTATCAACGATTATTTTAACATATCACCAACATAAGGCAAAATAGCTAAGTGACGAGCTCTTTTGATTGCCTTATTTACTTGCTTTTGGTATTTAGCAGATGTACCTGTGATACGTCTTGGTAAAATTTTACCTTGCTCGTTAACCAATTTCAACAAGAAGTTAGCATCTTTATAATCGATGAATTTAATACCGCTTTTTTTGAAACGACAGTATTTTTGTTTTTTAATGTCGATGTTAATCGGCGTTAAGTAGCGAATATCGTTTTGTGACATTGTGTTCTAA
>CANGZT010000065.1 GCA_947458955.1 Flavobacteriia bacterium
CTTTCTGGAAAAAGAGCAGGTGATAAAGTTAGTTTTGCTATCGAAAGTGAAAACGCTTACGGAGCACAAACTGATGAGCAACTTGCTGAAATTCCATTAAATGTTTTCTTTCAAGAAGATGGGAAAATCAACGAAGAAGAGATTTTTATTGGTGCAAGAGTACCAATGTCTGATAACGAAGGAAATCATTACGTTGGAAATGTCTTAGACATTACTCCTGAGATTGTAAAAATGGATTTCAATCACCCATTAGCTGGTGTTGATTTACATTTTGAAGTTGAGGTACTTGAAGTTAGAGAAGCAACTCAAGATGAACTTGATCATGGACATGTTCACGGTGAGCATGGTGTTCATCACTAAAAATACAAAAGGGACGAATTATCGTCCCTTTCTTTTTTCTGTTTCTTTTGAATAATAAACTGATTTAGATTCAATAAACAATTCTTTTATTTCTTTCTCAAATTTTATGATTTGACTTTCCCTCAAATTACTGTAATGAAAACAATAATCCATTTCCCCCTCTCTTCCCCAAAAAATTTGTTCGTAACTTAGTTTAATCTTTTCAGCATTTTCAAATTGTTCTATTAACAATAAAAACGATTTATAACTTCTCCTATCTATACCTGCTCCAACACTACGGAAAGAAACATTCATATTACATTTGTTTATATCTGTTGAAAAGTTGACTTGTTCGTTTTTTTTTGTAATTGAACAACTTACTGCTAAGAATAATAAAAGAAAATATTTTATCTTCATATTACTTTTTTATCAATTTAGCACGTGCAATCTCGCCCAAAACCTCAATTTCTACAATATAATTACCACTTTCTAATGCTGATAAATTAAACTGATTTTGTTGACTTAAAAATTGATTTTCATAACAAATTTTACCTACCATATCATAAACTTTAACTTTCCCCTCTAAAACCGAATTTGTTGAAATTTGAATCAAATCACTCGTAGGATTTGGGTGAATAGCTAGATATAGATGCATCTCTCTCTCTATTAATGAAGTTGTAGAGTCGCTAACAATTGAAATAACTTTTGAAGTATTGACTAAACTTCCATCCATTGACTGAGAAGTGATTGTAACGACACCCGTTTTAATGATTGTAATGGTTCCATTTTGATCTATGGTTGCAATCGAATCTGGTGAACACAACCAAGTTAAAGCTTTATTTGTTGCATTTAAAGGTAAAACTTCAGCAGTTAGTGGAATACTTTTAGCCGATTTTTTAAACACAGTATCATTATTCGGGGTTTTAATGTTGATCTGATTCACTTTTACTTCTGAAAAAAACGATAGATTTTTTAATGCTGAAACTAGACTACCATCTGTTGCTTGCACTGTTACCATAACTTTACCGTCTTTTAATATAGTAATCTTCCCTGTTTGATCAATCGTTGCAATCGAATCTGGTGTACAACTCCAAGTCACATTTTTATTAGTTGCATTGATAGGTAAAACAACATTCGATAACTGAACATTACCTACCATCTTATTAAAAACAGTATCATTATTCGGAGAATTTATAACAATGTTAGTAACTTTAATAGTAGATGGTATATAATTTAAGAGCTCTTTTCTGAAATTATTTATCGCACTTGTCATACGAGTAATTTGTCCTTTAGAAAACATCACCATCGATTTATCATGAACATAATCCATATAATTCATATACATTTCACCGTTTTTATCAGAACCACATTTATTGTTCGGTCTAAAAGGAAATACTGGATTTCCTGCATTATCTCCTTCTGCTGGAGGAGTATCTGCTACTTTGTCGTCACCACATACCTTATCTGTTTCAAAAACTTTATCTCCCCAAATGTGGAATAATCCTAACCAATGTCCAACTTCATGGGTAACTGTTCTACCTAAATTATATGGTGTAAAACCTTCAATTCCAGATGTTCCTTTTGTTCCAAAACATCTAAAATCAATGACCACTCCATCTGTTTCGGGATAGTTAGCTAAATCCTCTGGGAAATAAGCATATCCAAGTAAACCTACTGCATCATCAAATCGGACTGTATAAATATTTAAATACCTTTTAGGATCCCAATTTTCAATTCCACCAGAATTTGAAAACTTCATATTATCCTTATTCAAATCATCTTCAATCCAACTTGTCTTTGAAGTTTTAGTTCTTGTAATTCCTGTCGTAATTTTACCAGACGGATCTTTAGTGGCTAACTCAAACTTAATTCCAATATTTCCAACTAAAGGGTAAAATGCATGATCAGTCTTTAAACTATCCGTATTCAAATTATTAAAATCTCGATTTAACGCATCTATTTGAGATTGAACCTGTTCATCTGAAACATTTTCTAAGTCTGTATTATATATGACATGTACAACAACAGGTATTGTTAAATTTATTCGCTTTCTACTTGAACTTAAAATTGATTTTTGTAAAGCTAATTCTTGCTGTTCACGAAGCTTAATTAAGGATGGATTTTGTTGTATTCTATTTAAATTAACTATATCTGTTCCACATCGTTGCTTTTGAGAAAAAACTATCCCTGTGAAAAGAATTATAAAACCTAAAAATATTTTTTTCATCTTTTCAATATTAAATTACCACTCATCTTCCTTACCTTCTTCTTTATTTGCTTCATTAATCAATTTTTGCCAATTATAGTTCCCGTCTTCCGTATCTTTTAGAATATCAAAATATTCTCCTTCATCTAATTCATAATGCGCTATTTCTTCCCCTGTGTAAGCTTCAATCGCTTCTAAATATTTTCTCTCTTCAGAACTACAAAAAGCGAGTGCTTGTCCTTTTTTCATACCTCTACCTGTTCGACCTACTCTATGCACATAGTTTTCAGAAACATCTGGAAGGTCATAGTTAATTACATAATCAACGTCAGGGATATCTATACCTCGTGCAGCAACATCAGTAGTAATCAGCACTTTGTTTTCACCTTTTCTAAATCGCTCCAATATGGCAAATCGTTCTTTTTGATCGATTCCTCCATGCAAAAATTCACTTTTAATATTTACACGTTCCATTGCAGCAACAACACGTTCTGCACGAACTTTAGTTCTTACAAAGACAACAAATTTATTTTCATCATATTCCTTTAAAACATTCTCTAAAAAGAACCTTTTATCATCCATCTCAACAAAAACAACAGCGTGAATGATATTTTTAGCCACTGGATTTTTAGGTGAAATTTGAATTCGTATTGCGTTTCTTACAATGGTATATGCTAAGTCTTTAATTTTTTTGGTTATTGTTGCAGAGAAAAATAAAGTCTGTCTCTTTTGTGGAATATGACGCATTAAATCATTTAAATCTTTAATGAAACCAAGATCTAACATTAAATCCGCTTCGTCAATACATAAAATTTTAATATGCTTTACATCGAGGTGACCTTGAGAAATTAAATCAAACATACGCCCTGGTGTTGCTACCAAAACATCTACTCCATCATTTAATTTTTTGATTTGTGTATCTTGTTCAACACCTCCAAATACAGATGCTGTAACAACATTACTTCCTTTAGCAATCTTTTGAATTACCTGAGTTGTTTGAAGTGCCAACTCTCTTGTGGGTTCTAATACAAGACAAACTATACCACTCTTCTTTTTAGCTCTTTTAAATTTAGTATTTAATAACTCAACGATTGGGATGGCAAAAGCAGCTGTTTTTCCTGTACCTGTTTGAGCAATTGCTAATACATCCTCTCCTTTCAATATTGGTTCAATAGCTTTGAATTGAATATCGGTAGGCTTTTTATAACCAAGAAGTTGTATTTGTTTTTTTATTGATTCTGAAATTGAATAATCGTCAAATTTCATAGTTACGTTTTAAACAAAAGTAAATCAATTAATCCAATTAAAAAGACTTCAAGTAGAATTTATATCTTTGATAAATGAAGCAAGTAATTTGTACATTGTTTTTTGGGATTGTTTTATTTGGATGTAAGAGTAAAAAAGAAAATTACAAATCAAATAAAAACGAAAATATAACATTTGCAAAACATTTTAATATTATTAAAAAAGGAGATAAAACGATAGTATCAATCATTCATCCTGATAACAACAAAATTGATAAAACACTCTATTTTAATAGAAATAAACCCAATACGATTTGGTGTAACAATATTACGTACCACTCGAATGCTGTAATTTGTTTTTCAAGTACATTCATTGGTTTATTAGACAAAATCAATGAACTTCATAGAATTAAAGGAGTCGAAAATAAAAATCTGATTTACAATAATGAAATTATTACAAAAATAAACAACGAATTAATTCAAGAGTTAGGTTCTCCAGAAACCGCATCCACAAAAAAAATAATAAATACAAAATCAGAATTAATTCTTTTCTCTGGATTTGGACATGAATTCCCAAATGAGAAAAAACTCAACAAACTAAATATTTTATGTTTACCAATTTATGATTGGAAAGAAACACACCCTCTTGGAAAAGCTGAATGGATAAAACTTTTTGGTATAATTACAAACAAAGAAAAAGAAGCAACAAATTATTTTAATAAACTAAAAGCAAGGTATTTTAATCTATTAAAAAAATATAAAAATGTAAAACAGTCTGCTCCACTTTTTTCAGGAAGTCTTATTGGTGATTTTTGGTTTCTTCCGGCTGGTGAAAGCTACATAGCTAAATTATTTAAAGATGCTAGAATAAATTATGTCGAACAAAAAAGTAAAGGTACTGGAAGCGTGAGTAAATCTTTTGAATATTGTTTGAAAAATTATAAAAACTCTAGTTATTGGTTAAACCCTGGTAATAAATCAATTAAATCATTAGTTGCTCAAAATGAAAAATATAGACTATTTGATGCATTAAAACAAAACACCTACTGCTATTCACATAATCCTAATTTATACTGGGAAAAAAGTGCTATCGAACCTGATTCTCTACTGATGGATCTAATTCAAATAAGCCATCCTGAATTGAAGTTGAAACGTAAATTATATTTCTATAAAAAGTTACATTAAACTATGAGAAAACAATATTCCTTATTAATCTCATTGTTAATTATAGTACTTGTACTACTAACCTTCTTGCATTTGAATGGAGGTTTTAATTCATGGATCTTAATGAATTTAACCGAATTTAACACAAACTCTACAGAAAGTATTATATTGAAAGAGATACACTTACCTAGAACGATAATGGTTCTAATAGCAGGAAGTGCACTTTCTATCGCAGGACTACTTATGCAGACTTATTTTAATAACCCTCTGGCTGGACCAAGTATTTTAGGGATATCATCCGGATCAAATTTGTTTGTTGCTATTACATTGATGTCCTCGGGAATATTTTCTTCCAATTTATCCATCATCTCTGCTGCTATTTTAGGTGCAATCTTTTTCTCTTTCATCATTTTAGGTTTTAGTCTAAAAGTAAAATCAACTACGTCTTTACTTATTGTAGGTGTTATGCTTTCTGCCTTCACCTCATCTATAGTTCAACTGATTCAGGCAGACTCAACTCTTGATGCTCTACGCTCTTTTACCATTTGGAATTTCGGTTCAGTTCAACAAGTTCAACTAGATCAAATCCCAATGATTCTATTTTTCTTTTTTATTGGATTTTTTTCATTAATATTTTTAATTAAACCACTTAATTTGTTAGTAATTGGAGAGAATCAGGCAGAATTTTTAGGTCTACAACCGAGGAAAATTCGGTGGATACTAATACTAATCACTTCAATTTTTACTGGCTTAGTAACTGCATTTTGTGGACCTATTTCATTCGTTGGACTAGCAGTTCCGAATCTTGTAAAGCTCATTTTTAAAACAACTAATCATAAAACACTAATTATAGGAACTTTAATTGTAGGTAGTTTATTTTTATTAATTTGCGATTTAATAACATATTCTCTCGAAGATTTAATTTCTATTCCATTAAACAGTATTACTTCGCTATTTGGAGCACCAATTATAATTTGGATTATAATCAGAAGAAAGTGGAATGATTGAAATAAATAAGGTTACAATAGGAATTAATGCCAATTTATTTTCTATTGATAAAGTCAAGTTGGAAAAAGGAAAGCTATATGCTTTAATTGGTAAAAATGGTAGTGGAAAATCAACTTTTTTAAAGACTCTTGGTGAATTAATCCAGCCATTTAAAGGGGAAATTCAATGGAGAATGAATTCTCGAAAAGAACAACGCATCGCCTTTGTAACCTCAAAATTTGACGGGATTGAATACCTTACGACATACGATTATATTGCTTTAGGAAGGGCACCATACACAAATATCTTTGGTAAATTAAAATCCGAAGATCATGATTTCATCAAAAATATTTGTAACAAATTAAATATTAATTCACTACTGGATAAATTCACAACCGAAATAAGTGATGGAGAGAGACAAATCGCAAGTATAGCAAAAGCCATTTGTCAAGACACAGAACTCATTATTTTAGACGAACCTATCGCCTTTTTAGATTACGAAAACAAAATAAAAATCACTCAAATTTTAGCTGAGATTGCAAAGCAAAGAAACTGTTGCATCATCCATAGCAGTCACGATATTGATATTTCTTTAATGATGGTCAATGAAATACTTATTATTGATAGTGTTAATAAAAAATTAACTCAACACCCCATTGAAAACATAAATAAAGATAAGGTATTAAATATTGCTTTTCCTAACGATCAGTTTTTAAACATCTAACTGACAATCCGCTTCCTTTATCGTAGCAATAACTTCGAACTTCTTTGGATTTAATAACCAAATACCTAGTCCAAGCAATTTTAGGAGTTTGTGAGCTTGCTGACCACCAATAAACTCCATTATTGATAAATTCAATCTTCTCATCAGTATATTTTCTCCAACCAGTAGGTACAGCCCCAAAATTTCCTTTTGAAGTCAATACCAACAAGGAATCACCCCAAAGTTTTCCATATCGCATTTTAGGAGCAGCTATACTTTCTCCTCCTAAAAAATTGATTAATTTATTCCAATCATCCTCATTAGGAATCTTATACCCTTTTGGAGCAAGTCCTCTAGGATCATTTACTGCAAACCAATTATATAATATACCATTTCTTTTACCTGAAACAGGGTCATTATTGTAATAACACCATGCTGGTATTTGTTTCTTTGCACATTCAGCCCATTCTTTGTCAGTTTTAACTTGTTTTATTGAATCGCCATTTCTAAAATGGGTAACATCTAAGTTTTTTGACATCCATGTTTGATTACCAATTTTAATATTTATTAAATCTGATGAAATTGACTGAACTGGCTTTATTCCAATTTTAGTATTATCATTTTTTATTTGTGAAAAAAAACAAAAAGGAAAAATTAATATAACAAACAAAACTTTCATATCAAGGTTTTAAAATTTGAGTTACGAAAAGAATATACAAAAGTTACCATTAGCCTGCCCACCCCATGCGATCTAAACTTCTAAACTGAATAGCCTCAGAGATATGCTGTACTAAAATTGTTTCACATTTTTCTAAATCAGCAATAGTTCTGGCTACTTTTAAAATACGATCATAAGCTCTGGCTGATAATCCAAGACGATCCATTGCTAACTTAAGTACATGTCTAGAAGTATCATCTAATTGGCAAAATTGTTCAATGTTTTTTGATGACATTTGTGCATTACAATACACTCCTTTATCACTTTCAAAACGCTTTTTCTGAAACAACCTTGCTTTTATAACACGATCACGAATATCTTTACTACCCTCAGTAGGTTTATCATATGTCAGTTCATCATAAGATATAGGAGTGACTTCTACATGTAAATCAATACGATCCAATAAAGGTCCCGAAATACGATTCAAATATTTTTGAACAACCCCTGGTCCGCAAACACATGCTTTATCTGGATGATTATAATACCCACACGGACATGGATTCATTGCTGCAATCAACATAAAACCAGCTGGATAATCAACTGTAAATTTTGCTCTTGAAATAGTTACATTTCTATCCTCCAAAGGTTGACGCATTACCTCTAAAACCGTACGCTTATATTCTGGTAGTTCATCCAAAAATAAAACTCCATTATGTGCTAAAGAAATTTCTCCAGGTTGGGGATATCCCCCTCCACCTACGAGTGCAACATCTGAAATCGTATGGTGAGGTTTTCGAAATGGTCTTTCTGTTACTAATCCTATTTTCTTACCCATTTTGCCTGCAACACTATGTATTTTGGTAGTTTCCAAAGCCTCTTCCATGGACATAGGAGGTAAAATTGTTGGTAATCGCTTTGCTAACATAGACTTACCTGCTCCAGGCGGGCCGATAAGAATGACATTATGTCCGCCACTTGCCGCTATTTCAAAGGCTCTTTTAATCACTTGTTGTCCTTTAACGTCTCTAAAATCAACTGAAAACTCTTCCAATTTTCGCTCAAACTCGGATTCTATATCATATATGGTTGGCAGCAATTCAATTTTTCGATTTAAAAAATGAACCACTTCATGTAAGGTATCTACTCCATAAATTGAAATCCCTCCAACAATTGCTGCTTCTTCAGCATTTTCTTTAGGTAGTATAATCCCTTTATATCCCTCTTTTTTTGCTTGTAGTGCTATTGGTAAAATCCCTTTCATCGGTTGAATATGACCGTCTAACGAAAGTTCTCCCACCATTAAATATTGATCAAGTTGATCAAACTGCACTTGTTCACTCGCTGCTAAAATTCCAATAGCGATAGGTAAATCAAAGGTAGAACCCTCTTTACGAATATCCGCTGGAGCCATATTCACTGTGATTTCTTTACCAGGAAATTTTAGTCCTATATTCTTGACAGCAGCTTTAATACGTTGCTGACTTTCCTTTACTGCACTATCAGGTAATCCTACTAAAATAAAATTTACTCCATTGCAAACATTCACTTCAATAGTGATGGTTGTTGCCTCTAAACCAAATACGGCAGAACTATACGTTTTTACTAACATTTTAATCAAAATTTTGGTTAATTTCTAATTAAGTTAGCGAAAAAGTAGATTTAAAACAATAGAATAGCAAAATATATTAGTATATCATTCAAAAATCATCAAACATAATTTATAACTTTCTCCCTCTCGTCATTTCTCTTTTTCCTGGAGGTCCAGGCAAGGTTTCGACTTCAAAACCAACATACTTTAAGTCGCGTTTCACTTGTCCTTTTGCGCAATAGGTAACAAAAAAACCTCCTTTTTTTAATGAATTATATAAATTTTCAAAATGAACTTTAGACCACATTCCCTCTTGAACTCTTGGGCCAAAAGCATCAAAGAAAATAATATCATAATGATCTGATGGTAATATATGTTTCTCTAGTTTATTATGAATCTTTTTCAAATGAAAATTCTCTGAAATCATAACAGATTCATTCCAAGAAACATCATGCATTTTATGATAAATTTGCTTCGTTTCTTTATTTTCAAATAAGGAATCATATTCTAACAATTCCATTTCAACCTTCGTAATTGGATATGCTTCTATACTATCGTAATTTGTTTTTAACTGATTTTCAATAGTATATTGATAGGTAAGTATCGCATTCAATCCCGTACCAAAACCAACTTCAAAAACGTTTATTTCTGCTTTATCTTCAATTGCTCCTAACCCATATTTCAAAAAAACATGTTTCGCTTCTTGAACAGCACCATGACTCGAATGATAATTTTCGTTCCAATCTGGAATAAATA
>CANGZT010000066.1 GCA_947458955.1 Flavobacteriia bacterium
AGTAAATCAGGGGTAAACTGAATTCTACTAAATGATGCATCTAAGGCATTCGACAAGCTTTTAATCGCTAATGTTTTTGCTAGTCCAGGTACCCCTTCTAGCAAGATGTGCCCTTCTGCTAATAAAGCAATTAACATGCGATCTAACATGTGTGTTTGACCAACAATTACCTTACTTACTTCTTTTCTTAATAATTGAATGATTTGATTTTCTGTTTGTATTTTTTCAGTCAAAACACGGATGCTTTCCGCAGGACTTAACACATTATTTTCTAATGTAGACATAACTCACACAATTTGAACAACAAAATTGAGAAAGTTTGAAATCGTAAGTGTTGCATTTGCTGTTAATTAATGTTAACATTGTAGCCAAATTTTGTCAATCATACATGGCCACTGAACGTATTTGTTTGGAATGTAAAACCAAATTAAGAGGTAGAAAAGATCAAAAGTTTTGTTCAGATTATTGTCGTAATGCACATAATAACAAATTGAACGAAGACGCCAATAAATATGTAAGACGTATCAATGGAATTTTACGAAAAAACAGACGTATATTAGAAAAACTTAACCCAAAAGGAAAAGTAACCGTTGATGGCATTACTCTAGCAGAAGAAGGTTTTAATTTTCATTATTTTACCAATATTTATAAGACCCAAAAAGGTGGAATTTATTATTTCTGTTATGAATATGGATACCGCAAACTAGAAAATGACCAATACATTCTAGTACTCAAACAAGATTATGTAAAATAATGACTATACCAGATAAAATACGTAGAATTGAAAATTTACACATATTATTTTGGTTATCAAAAGATTTATGTTGGTGTTTTGAATGGAAATGGTTAGGTATTATAATGATTTTCCCAACACTGAGTCTTTGTGTTTTCACAACTTGGAAAATGAAAAATAACGTAACTGAAACTTTTCATAACCTAGCTGTTTTGTGTTGGATCATCGCAAACAGTTATTGGATGTTAAGTGAATTTTTTCAATTTGATGAAACAATAATATTTGAAAATGTGGTTGGCAAACAACTTGCATTGATCCCTTTTTGTACAGGTATTTTAATTCTTATTTATTTCTATCTATTTAAAGATAAACGTTAAAATAATTTGTTTACTTTCCAATAATCAAAAGGATTATCCATTTGATATGTATACCCTAATTGAACTTTAGACTTTTCGTTGGAAATTGATTTACCTAATTCATCATCTGTAAATGTTGGTTTTTCTAAACCAAATTGTTCACAAGAAAAGGTGTAATAGGCAGCTTTTGATGGATGTACTGAAGAACAAGCATTAAATATTTCACCCCAAATTTCATTTTTTATACATAAATAGATTAAAGAAATAGCATCATTTCTATGAATCAGGTTTACAGGGTGTCCTCCATTCGGTATTTCTTTTCTACCAGCAAAAAAACGTGCAGGGTGTCTTTGGTCACCTACTAAACCTGCCATACGAATAATAGTCAAACAAGCTGGTTCAAGTGTATTTTGTAAAGTCCATTCAGCAAAGGCAATATTATTTTCTTCAGATCTACTACGTAAATCAACATCTTCCTCCCTAAAATATTTTGGTAAATCTGGGTATACACTTGTTGAACTGATAAAAATAAATTTTGTTTGTTTTGGAAAAGACAATACGACTTGAGCTAAACTATCACCATAAGATTTGAATTCTGTCTGTCTTCCTGGAGGAAAATTTAAAACAACGATATCAACATTTTCAAAAATTGACTGAAAACTAAATGGTTCTTCTCTGTTAGTCCACCTTACAGTTGGTATCAATTCTTCATTTAATTTATTTACTTTTTCTACTGTGGTAGAAGTTCCTACAACCTCATAACCGTCGTTTATAAGACCTTTTGCAAGAGGATAACCAAGCCAACCGAAACCAATAATGGCAATTTTTTTTGACATCAATTTTTGTTTATTAGCAATAATAAATTCTGATAATATTCATACAATGCCATTTGCGAACGTATTGGAGTTTGTAGTTCGTTAGTTTTGTATTCATTTTTCAATTTTTTGTCAAAGACTCTGGACTTTTGATTATCAGACCATTGTATGCCAAAAATTGTTTGTAATTCCTGTTGTAATACTTCATCAAGAACTGGTGCACCAACCTCTATACGTTTATCTAAATTACGCTCCATCCAATCTGCAGATGATATGTAAAACAATGGTTTTCCATTATTTTCGAAAATAATAAACCTTGCATGCTCTAAAAATCGATCAACAATACTTATTACTTCAATATTTTTTGAATGCTTTTTTCCTGGAACCAAAGAACAAACACCCCTTACATTCATTTGAATAGAGACGCCAGCATCACTTGCCTGATATAATTTTTCAATCATACCATCATCTACCAAATTATTGATTTTGATTTTGATTCCAGATTTTAATCCCTTTTTAGCGTTGTCAATTTCATTTTGAATCAAAGCAGTTAACTTTCTTCTACTGTTAAAAGGAGATAATAACAAGGAACGATATGTACTTCGTTCCATATTATTTTCCATTAAATTAAATACTTTTCTGACTTCTTGACAAATGGATTTGTTACTAGTAAAAATTCCTATATCTGAATAAATTCTAGCTGTTTTCTCATTAAAATTTCCAGTTCCTACGTATGCTGTTATTTTCTCTTTTCCTTTTATAACTCTTGTGATTTTTAATAACTTGGAATGAACTTTTAAACCTGGAACACCAAAAATAACTTTTGCCCCTTGTTCTTTCATTCTTTCTGCCCAATACAAATTGTTTTCCTCATCAAAACGGGCTTGTAATTCGAAAACAACTACAACTTCTTTTCCATTACTAACTGCACTTAAAAGTGCGTTCATAATTTGAGAATTTTTGGCAAGTCTGTATACATTCAATTTGATCGATTTCACATCTGGATCAATTGCTGCCTCTCTTATTGTATCAACAACATAATCAAATTTTTGATATGGAAAATGAAGTAATACATCCTTTTTATCAAATACTTCTAAATAGCGTTTCGCATTTACTAAATCAGGATGATCTAATGGTGGTAATTTTTCATATATCAAATTCTTTTTCCCAAAATCAGGAAATTCGGCAAAATCCTTGAAATTATGATACCTTCCGCCTGGTATTGCATTTAAACCATCTTTTAAATTCAAAGACTTCAGTAAATACCTTTTTAAATCATCCGGCATATTTCGGTCATAAACAAAACGAACTGGTTCACCTTTCTTTCGATTTTGTAGTGACTTTTCCATTTTGTCGATGTAAGACACAGATAAATCATCATCCAAATTTAATTCTGCATCACGGGTAAACTTAAAAGTAAATGCTTCAAGTTCATCAGCTTCAAAAATGGAAAAAATAGAATCTAAATGTAATCGTATGATATCATCAACTAAGATGAAATAATTTTTTTCTGAATCTGTTATTTGATAAAATCTTGAATATGATGATGGTATTTGAATATATGCATATTGTACTTTTTTAGAAGTAGCTTTTTTTAGTCGTATTGCTAAATAAATATGCTTGTCTTGTAATTTAGGAAAAGCATTCTTCGGATTTAATATAATTGGAACAATTTCATGCTTTAGCTCTGAATGAAAAAATCGAGTCAATTCTTTCTTATGTTCTTCTGAAAGATTTTTTTCTGTTAATTGATAAACACCTTCTTTTTCTAACTGTTCTAAAATTTCTAGATAAGTTTTGTCAAACATTTTTCGTTGACGCATCACTTCTTCACGAATATCTTCTAATAATTCAGATGCAGAACCTTTATACCCTTGAACAGCAGCATTTTTTATGCCAACTAAACGCTTGACATTCGCTACACGAACACGATAAAATTCATCCATATTGTTCGAATATATCCCCAAAAATCGTAACCGCTCGATGATAGGGACAAGCATATCCATCGCTTCCTGCAAAACTCTTTCGTTAAATGAAAGCCAACTCAATTCTCTGTTAACCAATTCCATATCTAATAATACAGTCACCTTTTTTTTGACAAAAATAAAGTTACAATGTTAGTTGTATATTAAGTCAATAAATATGTTATTTTTTTAGAAAATCTATAACAAAAATGGAATTTTAACGTATATAACTTAACTATGAATAAACGCACAAAGATATTTCCTTACATAATCATTCTCATTTATTTGTGCTTCAATGTATATTTTGTCTTTTCTCAAGAAAGTTATAACAATTGTATTCAAGCAATTGACCTTTGTCCGAATCAAATTTTAACTGCTAACAATATAAATGCTAATAAAACTTTATGTACTGATTGTGAAGACGATTTTAGTTCAAAAATATGTTTTTCATCAAATAACACTGTTTGGTTTCGTTTCTATACAAATGAATTGGGAGGCAATATAACTATTTCTTTTTCAGAAATTAAATATGTCAACAAACCTAGTAAATCACAAAATTTACAAGCAGCAATTATACAATCAAAAGTACCCTGCGATGCAAGTACATTCAAACAAATTGATGTATGTGAATTAAATGGAACATCAAGTTTTACTTTGAATGCTTTCGGTTTAGAGCCAAATGAAACCTATTATTTAGTCGTAAATGGAGCCTTAAACACAGGCGATACCTATCCAGCTGAAGCAAATTTTAATATTCAAATCCAAGGTAGTGCTATTAATCGTCCAATACCTACGCTTTCGATTACAGAATTAAAACCTAAATATTGCCAAAACGAAGCTATTGTTTTTCAATGTACTATTACGGATTGTAAAGATAGTACATCCTATAATTGGTATTTAAACAACGAATTAATAGCTGTTTCTGATACTAATGTAGTATCTTTTAGTAAATTAAAAACAGGTGACCAATTAAAAGTAAGTAATACTTGTTTTACCTCGTGTCCTTTTATTGTTAAAGACAGTGTTACACTCCCCCAAATTATAACTTTTGATGTCAATGCAGGGAAAGATACAACTATTTATGAAGGTGCTACTTTCAAGCTTAATGGTTCTTCAACAGCAAATAAAATTTACTGGTCACCTACTATATTTTTAGACGATTCTACTACATTGAACCCAACATTTATAGCAAAAAAAACAATAAGCTATCAACTAAATGGGGTGATTGATGATTGTAAACTGAGTGACATAATAAACATTCATGTTATTCAACAAGAAAATTCACCCCCAAATTCCTTTTCTCCAAATGGTGATAAGATCAATGATACATGGGAAATTCCTTTTTTACAGGATTTTCCGAATTGTCATGTTCAAGTTTATACTCGCTGGGGACAAACTATTTTTGAAACTACAGGTTACACCTATCAAAAATCATGGGATGGTACATTCAATGGAAATCAAATAGATCCCGGAACCTACTTTTATGTGATAGAACTTCGTGATAAAAACATAAATGAACCAATTAAAGGGAGTTTAACAATCATTCGATGAAAAGCTTTAGAATTATATTATCATTCTTGCTTCTATCGTTATCAATGGTTTACGGTCAACAGGAAAATATTTTTTCACAATGGTGCTTTAATCAAAACACGTATAATCCTGCTTTAGCTGGTATAAAAAATTATCAAGAATTAAAACTACTTAGTAGATATCAATGGGTTGGTTTTGAAGGTGCACCTAATTCACATTTGATTAATTATTCAACTCAAATTCAAAACAAACGTAAAGAATATTTAACTCCTAGACACGGTTTATTATTACAATTTGAAAATGATAATATTGGTGCATTTGGAACCAATCGAATTTCATTCGGTTATGCTTTTCATCGGAATTTTACTAAAGATGCACGTCTCTCAGTTGGAATCCGAGGAGGACTAACACAACTTTTTTTTGATAATACAAAACTTAACCCTCTTCAACCTGACCCTAGCTTTAGTAGAAACAGCACACTTTACCTTCCAAACTTAGCTCTGGGTTTTTGGTGGAATACAGATAGATATTATGCTGGGTTATGTATACAACAACTAGCTAAAACAATTTGGGATAAGTTAGGTACAAGCTCATCTTTCAATACACATATAATTGCTTCAACAGGAACAAAATTCGAACTCTCAAATACGGTGACTTTTTTACCAAACTTACTAATTAGTAAAACATTTTCAAATCCAACTAGAGTAGATGCTGTAGGATATTTTGATTTTCAAAACAAATTCAAAATAGGTTTAGGTTTAAGAAACAACGAAAGTTTTTTAGGATTAATACAGTTAAGAATTAAGCACCAATATATTATTGGATATACAATAGATTATATTTCAAACGGCTTGAATACATCTTTTCTGATGTCTCACGAATTGAATTTTCAATACTTAGGAGAAAACAAAAAAGACACTGATAGATTATCGTGTCCTATGTTTTAATGAATATAGTAAGGTGAAATCATTCGATATACAATTACTCCTGTAATTGCAACATATACCCAAATCGGCCAAGCAATTTTAGCCCATTTTCTGTGTTTTTCGAAGTTTTGCTCATATGCAAACAAATATGTGAACAACACAAATGGTATAACCACAATGCTCAACATAATGTGAGAGGCTAGTAAAAATAAATAAACAATTCGAGTAGAACCAATTTTTGCCAACTCAATAGCGTCTAAATTATTATCATGATTAATGTCTCCATATTTAACTTCTGTACTGGTAATATGATAAGCAACATAACATGCTAAAAACAACAGTGATAATACTAAACAAACTTTTACTAATTTTTGGTGCAATGCAACGTTTTTCTTCTTTATAGCAATCAATGCGAAAATAAGCAATACTGCAGTAACACCATTTATCGTTGCATAAGTTGGAGGTAAAAATGATAAATCTACACCTTCAATTTTAATTTCGAATAATAGGGCAACCACTATTGGAATAGCAATAGATGCACCTATAATTAATCTTCTAAAACCTTTATTCTGCTGTTGCGTGTTCAATGTTGTACTCATATTTTAATAATTTACGAACGTCTTTTTCTAATTGGTCAACCTGTGAGGTTTCCGTCCCGACATACACTCCTCTCACATACCCTTCTTTATCTATTAATACAAATGCAGGTGAGTGTGCATATCCACCAGCAGATTCAATATCTTTATTAGCAAATACCTGAAAATATTCAACACCCAATTGATGTGTTTTGTTTTCATCTCCAGTTAAAAACATCCAATTTGACGAGCTTATTCCATTCTTAGTGATATATTTTCTCAATACATCGGGCTGATCAGTGTTTGGATCGATACTAAAAGAAATAAACTGTATCTGATCTATTAAATCCTTTGTTTTAATTGACAAACGCTTTAATTGCGCGGTCATTGTTGGACAAATTGTTGGACATTTTGTAAAAAAGAAATCAGCAATCCATACTTTACCTTTTAAATCTTTTGACGATACTACTTTTCCCTCTTGATTAGTAAACTGAAAAAAAGGAATTTTTGGATATACAGTATCAGAGACTTCTTTCCCATCTATTGTGTCATATTCAACATCATAGTTTCCTACAATTGGTAAAACACGTACTTTTTGTTTTGAATTACAACCTAAAAAAAAGAATACAATCAGACTTAAATAAAGAATTTTCATTTTCCTTGTTTTTTCCAAGCTTGTTTGTCGTATTGTTTATCTAATAATGCAATATGTTCTTTCATTTTTCGAATCATACCTTCTGAGTTTCCTTTCAATACCATTCTCAAATGATTTTGCTTATCAGCTAGAAGCATTAATTCTTGAAATGCTTGTCCTCCAAAGTATTTAGTACCCTTTTCTTTTAATAAGTTTTTCCCGTTTCTCGTTATATCATATATACTTTTGGCGTCACCATCAGCAAGAATCCAAATTTTAGGATCATACTCTTCCACTTGATCTTCCAGAATCGATTGAACTTCTTTCAAATTATGTTCGGGATTTCCTTTGCCATCGGTAACATAAGAGATGATTTTCACATAGCCCAATTTCTTTTGGTTTTTACGTACATGCTCAAAAATCATCTGACTTAAATGCCACATTTTAATAGCACACTCACCAGGACAGGTTTTTTGTATAGTAGTTATTAAAACTACTTTCCCTTTAAAATCTTTAGAGGTATAGATTTTACCATCAACCCCTTTAAAGGAATAGTCTTTAACAATACCCATGTCATCCAATTCCTTGAACTTATGGCTACAACCTCTCGACGAAAGGAATATTAATAAAGAAGCCGGTCCAAATAAAAGTATAGTAAGTACTATTCCTTTTATTCGTCCGGCCGAAGCTTTTTTATTACTCATAGGTTAGAATCCGAAAAACTTCAATGCTGAGCTAACAGCATTTGCTTCGTTCAAACAGATAAATATTAAATAAATTATAAAGATAAAGTATGGTAATAAAATAACATATTTCAATGTTTTTTTCTCATCACCTAAGTGCATAAAGATTAAAACAATGTAAGCAGCTTTTACCAAAGTCAAAATAATGAATCCCCACTTAACTAAAGGCCAAATTGAACTATGTTGTTTAATGAAAGCACCGCATATAACCTCAAGAACAGTAATAATCGTTAAGATTGCTGTTACTTTCCAAATTTTCTTTCTTATTTGCTTTCCAGTTTCCTCATCGTGATGACCATCTAATGAGTATTCAATAATATCGTCTCTTTCCATTTTTATTTGAAATTTATTTCGATTAAACTAAGTAGAAGAATGTAAATACGAACACCCATACTAAATCGACAAAGTGCCAGTATAAACCTGTTTTTTCAACCATTTCGTAGTGACCTCTTCTATGATATACACCTCTTAATACTCCCAGGAAAATAATAAAGTTAATCACAACTCCTGAAAATACGTGGAAACCGTGGAAACCAGTGATAAAGAAAAAGAATTGTGCATATTGAGAAGGACCATATTCGTTTACCGTTAAATTTGCACCGTAAATCACTTTGTTTGGTATTCCACTGTTTATTACTTCATTGTATAATTTTTCAGCTTGAGTGCCTTCGATATTGCTTTTAGAAGTATATTTTGTACCATCTTCCTTAATAATTAACTTCATATGTTGGTCTTTAGCTCTATTCACTTTTGCAACAGAACCATCATGTAAAGTAATTTTACCATTTTCTAATTTACCTTCTTCAATAGCATGGTGAAATTGGTGTAATAAATCATCAGTAATCACTTCTCCTTTTTTGTGATGTCTTCCTGCCTCTAATACAGTAAAGTTTTTCAATTCACCAAAATGACCATGAACGATTGCCTTAGAACCATCTGCCAATTCTACTTTTCCGAATTCAGAACCATGAATAAAGTGATACCACTCCCATGCTTGTGAACCTACGAAAAATAGACCACCAATGATCGTTGCCAACATCCATTTCACAACTCCTTTTTTATCCATTCTATGACCTGCTTCAACAGCTAACACCATGGTTACAGAAGAAACAATCAAGATAAATGTCATCAAAGCAACGTATAACAACGGATAACCATGACCAAGGAAAGGCAATGAATTAAAAGTTTCTTCACCAATTGGCCATGCATCCTGACACGCGTGTCTCGTAAATCCATACGCTACCAAAAGTCCTCCAAATGTCAATGCATCAGACACTAAGAAGAACCACATCATCAATTTTCCATAACTTGTAGAGAAAGGTGAAACTTTACCTCCCCATAAGGTTGC
>CANGZT010000067.1 GCA_947458955.1 Flavobacteriia bacterium
CCTGGTCCGAAAATCACTTTGAAGTTTAAATTATCAAAGGAGATTACCTCATTGTCTTTTAAAAATTTAGTTGGTTGAGGTGATGGTGTAAATCCTTGTATTCCGTATACTTGTGCAGATCTTTCTCCACGTTCTAGTACAGGTAAATCAAGTTCATGGATGTAGTAATCTACCTTATATTTATTTAAAATAAATGCATTTCCAAAAATATGATCTATATGGCAATGTGTACTTAGCAATGCCTTAATTTCAAGATTATTTGATTCAATAAAATCGACTAATTGTTGTTCTTCATATGAGTTTGAGCAACCTGAATCAATAATTACGGCTGTTTTTTCCTCGTTATAGGCTAAGTAGGTATTTTCCTGAAAAGGACCGAAGGTGAATGATTGAACGTGAATTTTCATATTTTTCGATTGATTTTTCAAAAATAATCAAATTACAACTACAATTCTGCTGATTTTTTAAGGTTGTTTAACATTTCAATGCGTATAAATATTGAATTTCATGAAATATAAGCGTGATTGATTATTTACATTTGTGCAAAAGATATCTAATAGTTATGAAATATATTTTAATGTTTTTTATCGCTTTGTTCTCTGTGTCTTGCGGGGTAAAAGTTCCTTTTACTGAGGATATCAAGAAAGAATACAATCTTGATGAAGCTGAAAATATGAAAAAAGTTCAGTTTTATACTTCCGCTACGATCGTTTTGGAAAAAAGTATTCTAAGAGGAAGTAAAGCAAAAACAGAGGACGGAACTTTGGTAAATAGTAAGAATAAAATCCAAGATCGTATTATCATACCATTGAATACGAAATGTATCTTTGATTCGTATGATGCAAGTGGAAATGTAAATATTCGTTTTGAATTAGGTCCTGGTAAAACGATAAAATTTGGAATACGAGAAAATCAAGTAACAGGCCGTTATTATTTCGTGGCTAATTCTTGGGATTACGAGAAAGGTGGTGAAGTTCAGTATGCTGGTGAGACTTATTTTGCTTCATCGAATTCTGCTAATGCATTTTTACTAGTTGTAATTAAAAAGTTACAAAAAACAAGACGTAAGGATAGGGTCGTTAAAGGGTTAAAAGTATAGCCATAAGTTAATAGTTTTTAGTCAATAGTCATTAGTAGGTCATTATGGATTATCAAGCAATAAAAGCATTACATATCATTTTTGTGGTCAGTTGGTTTGCCGGATTGTTTTATATGGTGCGCTTGTTCATATACCATGTTGAAACGAAGGATAAACCCGATCATGAAGCAAAAATTTTGACCGACCAATTTAAAATTATGCAACACAAGTTGTGGTGGATTATCACTACTCCAGCCATGGTGTTGACAGTGATGTTTGGTATTTGGATGTTTATTTTGAATCCATATTTGTTACAACAACCGTGGATGCATATTAAATTGACGTTTGTTGTTCTGCTGTTGATTTATCATTTCATCTGTCAACGAACAATGAATCAACTCAAGCGAGATGAAATCAAATGGTCTTCTACCCAGTTACGCTTATGGAATGAATTAGCAACCCTGTTTTTAGTAGCGATTGTATTTTTAGTAGAAATGCAAACTACAATGAGTTGGATTGGCGGAATTGCAGGATTTTTTGGGGTAGGAGTTTCCTTGATGATTGCCGTGAAATTATATAAGAATTATCGAAATAAAAAGAAATAAATATGAGTCTATATACTAATTTGTTAGTTGAACAATCGCATAAAATTCAATGGATTACCATCAATAGACCGAATCAATTGAATGCATTGAACAAGGTAACAATTGAAGAACTTCATAAAGCTATAGTTACTGCAAATCAGGATAAAGAAATTCGTGTTATTGTACTAACTGGTTCAGGTGAGAAATCATTTGTTGCAGGTGCGGATATTAAGGAATTTGCTGATTTCACTCCAGAACAAGGAAAAAATTTGGCTAGAGAGGGACAAGAGAAATTGTTTAATGTAATTGAGCAAAGCAATAAACCAGTCATTGCTGCCGTTAATGGATTTGCATTGGGTGGTGGTTTAGAGCTTGCTATGGCATCTCATATTCGTATTGCAACTAGTAATGCAAAATTGGGTTTACCTGAAGTTTCCTTGGGTGTTATCCCTGGTTATGGTGGAACGCAACGTTTGACTGCATTGGTAGGAAAAGGAAAAGCAAATGAAATTATTTTTACAGCGGGCATGATTGGTGCAGAAGACGCATTACGTTGGGGCTTAGTTAATGATGTGTGTGACCCTCTTGAATTGAAAGAACGTGTTGAAAAATTAGCAGCCAAAATTTGTGCAAATTCTTCAACTGCAATTGAAAGTGCGATTAGAGCGGTAAATGCTCAAGGAACAGTTGGAGTGAATGGCTTTAATGTAGAAATTGATGAGTTTGGAAAGTGTTTTGGAACTCCTGATTTCGTGGAAGGAACTACTGCATTTTTAGAAAAAAGAAAACCTAATTTTTAAGAACTATTGAATCCGTTAAAAAAACTTTTAGGACAAACTGCAATTTATGGTTTATCAAGCATTGTTGGTAGGCTATTAAATTATTTGTTGGTTCCTTTATATACCTATGTTTTTGCGGATCCATCGGATTACGGAGTTGTTTCCGAATTATATGCCTATGTTGCCTTTTTGGTGGTTTTTTTAACCTTCGGAATGGAGACGACTTTTTTCCGATACATCAAAGAGAAAACAGATAAAGAAACCGTTTTTAGGAATACATTTTTAACTGTATTAGTTATCAATGTGTTGTTTTTCTTAATCGGAGTATCTTTCTTACAAGAAATCGCGGATTGGTTGTTGTATCCTAAGCACAGCGAATATGTATTTTTATTGTTCATCATAGTGTGTGTAGATGCTTGTTCGAGTATTCCGTTAGCACGATTGCGTTCTGAAGAAAAAGCCAAACAATTTGCTGGTATTCAAGTAGCTTCTATTTTAGTAAATATCGGGTTGAATTTGTTATTTATGCTGACAATGTTCAATAAAGAGCATCCAGAACAAGGGGTGTTGTATATTTTCATTGCGAACTTAATTTCTTCCTTGGTAAAACCGGCCTTGTTGTATAAGTACTTTTTACAGCTCCGTTTCAAGTTTGATGTTGCTTTGGGTAGAGAGATGTTAGTCTATGCTTTACCACTGGTTGTTGCTGGATTTGCAGGAATTGTGAATGAGACCTTGGATAGAGCGATGCTTAAAAAAGTCTTATTTGAAAATGGTCATACTATCGAAGATGCTACAGCACAAGTGGGTATTTATTCAGCGGTATATAAATTGGCGATGTTAGTTTCTATTTTGCTCCAAGCCTATCGTTATGCAGCGGAACCTTTTTTCTTTTCACAGGCAAAAAATCAGGATAAGAATAAATTGTATAGTAAATTGATGAATTACTTTGTTGCGACTGTTTGTTTGGTTTTCCTAGTAGTTTCGTTAGACATAGATATTTTCAAGCATTTTATTCGTAATGAAAGTTACTGGGTTGGATTGGGTGTGGTTCCGATTTTATTAATGGCGAATGTCTTTTTAGGAATTTATTATAACCAAAGTATATGGTATAAACTTTCGGGTCAAACGAAATTTGGTGCTTACATATCTATCGGTGGAGCCATTTTAACGATAACCATTAATTGGATTTTTATTCCTACTTATGGATATTGGGCGTGTGCTTGGGCTACATTGATTGTTTATGCAGCGCAAATGGTAGCTTCGTATGTTTTGGGTCAAAAATACTACCCAATTAAATACAATTTACGTAAGTTTTTCTTTTACATGATTATCACAATGTTGTTGTTTTTTATCTGTAAAGGATTAGATATTCAAAGTGTTACAATGCGATTGATTGTACATAATCTCTGTATTGCTATTTTCGTTTGGTTTGCTTGGAAGTTAGAAAAACCTACGAAAGCAGTTGGGTGATCTTTAATTTTGTTATAAAAACCTTTCTTTTCTATTTCATCTTATCCTCTTTTCTCTTAACTTATATAAGAAAAGAGAATATGACAACATATGAATTAGGTGTTTACGGGGAAGAATTAGCTCGTAATTTTTTAGCAGAAAAAGGGTATAAACATTTGGAATTCAATTACCGATTAGGACATTTAGAGGCAGATATCATATCGCTTTTCGATAATCAAGTGGTAGTGACAGAAGTGAAAACACGACAAACTGCCGAGATTGGCGAACCTTGGAGGGCAGTAACTAGAGCTAAACAAAAACAAATTATCAAAGTGGCTAATATGTTTGTGAAAGAACGACAAATCAGTTTACATACGCGGTTTGATATTATTTCCATCGTTCACAATCAATTTCGAACAGAAATAGAGCACATTGAAGATGCATTTACGACCGTTTAAAAATAAGTATGTCTAATATCAAGTTGGAATATTTATTTTTGTTTTGAAAACATAGAAATTATGAATATTACGCTTCGTTTTGTGATTGTTATTGCCGTATTATTGGCAAGTGCTTGTGGATTGATGGATCCTAGAAACAAAGGAAAAGGGATTAATATATTGCCTTTGTCGGCAGATAAAAATTTCGGTAAACAAGCCGACTTGCAAATTTCATCTGATCTAGCAAATTACCCCTTATTAGATCCAAATCGATATGCTGATGTGTACGCTTACGTCAATAAAGTCAGAGACAATATACTGAACTCTGGTAAAGTTGATTATCGAAGTGAATTTGAGTGGAAAATTAAAATCATTCATGATGATAAAACGTTGAATGCGTTTTGTACTCCTGGAGGTTACATTTATGTTTATACGGGGATATTAAAGTTTTTAGAAAGTGAAGATCAATTTGCAGGGGTATTGGCACATGAAATAGGCCATGCAGATATGCGACACTCAACTCGTCAAATCACAACTATGTATGGATTAACGTTTGTCGCAGATGTTGCACAATTGATTTTATTAGGACAAACAAGTCCAACTATTTCTCAACTATCAACTTCTTTAATTGGTTTAAAATTTTCTCGAAACCACGAAACAGAAGCAGATCAACGTTCCGTTTTGTATTTATGCAATACTCCATATCGAGCAAGTGGAGCAGCAGGTTTTTTTGAAAAATTAGAAAAGCAAGGACAAGGAGGAAGAACACCTGAATTTTTGAGTACCCATCCTAATCCTGAAAATCGTATTGAGCATTTTCATAATGCTGCTTTAACCATGGGGTGTCAAGGTAAAAGTGACTTCAAAGAGGCGTATAGAGTGATGCTTTCAAAACTACCTAAATAGGACACAATGATTTTATATTTAGATAATTACCATTTTATAGATACAAGTAAAGGATTAGATATTTCCATTCCTTTGTCGAATGATGAAAATAATCCTTTAGCTTGGTATGTAGATAAACCTGTTTTTGAGCCTGTTCGAGCAGAAGGGTTTGTAGGATTAGTATCTGAAGGAGCGAGTACGAATTTCAGAAATATCTTTTTTAATCCGCATGGGCATGGTACACACACCGAATGTTTGGGGCATATTACAAACGAGATACATTCGATAAATAAAAACTTGCGAGAATCTTTTTTCACTGCAGAGGTAATAACTATTACCCCCGTGAAGAGGTGGAATGAACAAGATCAAATTTGGGATGAGGTGATTTCAAAAGAACAAATTGAACAAGCAATTACTTCTGAAAGAGTAGATGCAATTGTTTTGAGAACGTTTCCTAATGTTATTTCTAAAAAACATAAAAATTACTCATCAACGAATCCACCTTATTTGGATGTGGCTTGTGTTGAGGTATTAAATAACAAACAAGTAAAACATTTTTTAATCGATTTACCTTCTGTTGATAGAGAAAATGATGAAGGAAAATTGTTATTTCACCATGCATTTTGGCAAGTACCTAACAACCCACAATTTGATAAAACCATCACGGAATTTATTTATGTTTCAGATGAAATTCAAGACGGTCGTTATGTTTTAAATTTGCAAACGGCACCTTTTGAAAATGATGCTACACCCAGTCGTCCTGTATTATTTCAAATCCTTGAACGTTAATGTTTCCAATTCAATTCAATAAGGAATTAGAGGCGCATTTTTCGAATGAGTTATTTCGTTTAAAAACACAACGACAAATAGCTAAAGATTTTGAATCGCATGGGTTTAGTTTTAATCCAGAATTTTGTGATGAGGTAGTTGATATTCAACAATTATCGGATAAAGTGTTAGAAGCCTTAATGTATGTGGTTGAGAAGAAAGCATCTTCATGGCAACCACTGTTATACACTATTGATATTTCTGAAAAAGTATACATTCAATATGCCACTTCGCAGGAACAAAATTGGATGCAATTATTTGGTTGGGAAGTGATTCGAAGAGAGGCGCAAAAAGTGTTTTTTAGAGAGAAATATTCTAAATAATTTATTATATTTGGTATAATATGAAAAGTTTAGTAATTACACCTCGTACTCAAGAAGAATCTAAATTAATTAATTCTTTACTAAAGCAGTTAGGTATTACACCTTCAAAAATTTCAGTGGAGGAAATGGAAGATTTAACTTTGGCAAAATTGATGAGCAAAGTTGACAAGTCTAAAAAAGTAACAAAAGATGAGATTTTCCAAAAGTTGAATGGAAAATGAATGTCGAATATTTAGACAAATTTTACAAGGATATTGATAAAATTTCAAGTAAGATAGTCAAAAAGAAAATTATAGAATTAATTCAACAAATTGAGAATAGTTCAGATATATCTCAAATATCCAATGTGAAAAAGTTGGTAGGTTTTACTAACGCTTATCGAATAAGAATAGGAGATTACAGAATAGGAATTTTCTTTCAAGATGATATAGTAATTTTCGCAAGAATTCTCCATAGAAAAGATATTTATAAGTTATTTCCGTAGGTAGTAATTTTTCTTGTAAATAATCGTACTTAAAATTCCCCTAAAAACAATTAATTTGTAACTTCGTCCCTCTAAAATATGTGCTTAAAACATGGATAAAGTAACATACGTAGGTAATGCAGATGTATCTGCAATAGATTTTCTATACAAATCCTACAAGCAAGACCCTGAAAGTGTTGATATTGGTTGGCAAAAATTCTTTGAGGGCTTCGAATTTGCTCAAACAAATTTCGATGAAAAAGGAGACATTCCTGAAAATTTTCAGAAAGAATTTAAGGTTTTAAACTTAATAAATGGATATCGTTCTCGAGGCCATTTGTTTACTAAAACAAACCCCGTTCGTGATCGTAGAAAATATGAACCGACTTTAGCAATTGAAAATTTCGGATTGTCGGAGGCAGATTTAATGACTGTTTTCCAATCTGGTTCTCAAATTGGTATTGGGGCTGCTACGTTGAAAGATATTATCGCTCATTTAGAGGAAACTTACTGTCAATCAATTGGTATTGAGTTCATGTACATGAGAGAACCTGAGCGTTTGGAGTGGATAAAAAATAAAATAGAACTTAAAAATCGACCGAAATACGATGCTAATCGCAAAGTGGAAATTTTCACTAAGCTTAATCAAGCGTCAAGTTTTGAAGCGTTTTTAGGTAAAAAATATGTTGGGCAAAAACGTTTTTCAGTTGAAGGAGGGGAAGCTTTGATTCCAGCATTAGATACCCTAGTTCAGAAAGGTGCTGAACTTGGTGTTGAATATTTCGTAATGGGAATGGCTCACCGAGGTCGTTTGAATACGTTAACAAATATTTTTGAAAAACGTCCACAAGATATTTTCTCAGAATTTGAAGGTAAAGAGTTCGAATTCGAAGGAAATTTTGATGGTGACGTGAAATACCACCAAGGATATACTTCTGAAATCACTGCTAAAAACGGGAAGAAAGTTGGCTTAACATTAGCGCCTAACCCTTCACATTTAGAAGCTGTTGATCCAGTTGTTCAAGGTATTGCTAGAGCAAAAATTGATGCTCAATACAAAGATGAAAAGAAAGTTTGTACTGTAATGGTACACGGCGATGCTGCTGTTGCAGGTCAAGGTATCGTTTACGAAGTAGTACAAATGGCACAATTAGATGGATATAGAGCGGGTGGTACAGTTCACATTGTAGTAAACAACCAAGTAGGATTTACAACAAACTATTTAGATGCTCGTTCATCAACCTACTGTACGGATGTTGCAAAAACAACTTTATGTCCTGTATTCCATGTAAATGGAGATGATGTAGAGGCGGTTTTACAAGCAGTGGAAATTGCGATCGAGTACCGTCAAACATTTGGTAGAGATATTTTTATTGATTTGTTATGTTACCGTAAATACGGTCATAATGAAGGAGATGAACCTAAATTCACGCAACCTCACTTATACAATATTATTGCAAAACACCCAAATCCAAAAGACATTTACTTAAAACAAATTTTGGCTGAAGGTGCTTTAACTGCTGACAAATCGAAAGAAATTGAAGAGAAATACAATCAATATTTAGAAGAGCAACACTTAGCATCAAAGCAAAATGAAAAAGCAATCGTTTGGGATTTCCTAAAAACAACATGGGAAGGTTACAGACACGGTAAAGCGGAAGATTTTGTAAAGTCAATTGAAACAGGTGTTGATAAAGCACAATTAGAACAATTAGGTCATAAATTAGCTACTTTACCAGAAGGTAAAAAATATTTCCGTAAGATTTCAAAAATTTTCGAAGACCGTTTAAATGCGGTTAAAGACAATAAATTAGATTGGGGTACTGCAGAAATGTTAGCTTATTCTACGTTATTGGTGGAAGGTCATCCAGTTCGTCTTTCTGGTCAAGATGTAGAGCGTGGTACATTCTCACACAGACACGCAGTTGTTAAAACGGAAGATACAGAAGAAGAAATCACAACATTAAATTTATTAGCTGAAAAACAAGCTGCATTTAGTGTATATAACTCTTTATTATCTGAATACGGTGTGTTAGGTTTTGAATACGGTTATTCATTGGCAACACCACAAGGATTAACTATTTGGGAAGCACAATTTGGAGATTTCTTCAATGGTGCTCAAATTATGGTGGATCAATTTATTACAGCGGGTGAGGACAAATGGTCAACACAATCAGGTTTGGTAATGTTATTACCACACGGGTATGAAGGTCAAGGTGCAGAGCATTCAAGTGCACGTATGGAGCGTTTCTTACAGCAATGTGCGGATGAGAATATCCAAGTGGTGAATACTTCAACACCTGCAAACCATTTCCACGTATTAAGAAGACAAGTAAAACGTGATTTCAGAAAACCAATGGTTGTTTTCTCTCCTAAAATGTTGTTAAGATACCCAAGTGCGGTGTCAACATTAGAAGAAATGGCAACAGGTTCTTTCCAAGAAATCATCGATGATAAAAATGCAAACAGAAATCAAGTAGATACTTTAGTATTCTGTACTGGTAAATTCTACTATGAGGTTTCTGAAAAAGCAGCTGAGTTAGGGGTTGAAAATATGTCATTTATCCGTATTGAGCAATTATATCCTTTCCCTCAAGAGCAATTTGATGCATTAGTTGCTAGTTATCCAAATGCGAAAAACATTATTTGGGCACAAGAAGAGCCTGAAAATATGGGGGCTTGGAGATATATTGCGATGAAGTTAAGACATTTACCATTGATTGGTATCACTAGACAAGCTTCAGCAGC
>CANGZT010000068.1 GCA_947458955.1 Flavobacteriia bacterium
CATTTTTCAAAACGCCTCAGAAACTCAAACCGATTACCACTTGCAAATCGCACCATCCAAACATCTTTTTATTCTCACCGACTACAAACAAAATAAGAAAATCGTACCTTACACCTATGATTCTAAACGCAACCGTTTGAAATTGAAAACAGGAGGGGAAGTAGAGTTTGAGAGGGTTGATAGTAAAAAGTGGGATTAGCTTAAATATTTAAAAAGTTTTGAGGATGAAAAAGTTTATAGGTTTAATTGTTGTTTTTCAAGTATTCGTTTATAGTAGTCAAGTTCCATGTATTAATCATTCAAAACTATCTCGTTATAGTATTCCGACAAGTATTGAATCGTTTGAATCTTTTACTTTTTTCGATGAAGTGTCGGGCCAAATGGAGATTAAAGAAGCCTCTTTGCTAAATTTAAAGTCAAATGTTAAAGAATTACATCGAATTATTAATTTTTCAAATGGTTTTAACTATTCAGTATATTATTATTTTAATACAAATAATCAGTTGATTAAGTATGTTTATTCTGAGGAATACAATGATTATCAAAACAATAAAATTTTAGATTCAACATGTACTGAAATTGAATATTTTAACAATAATAAGGTAAAATCAAGATTTGTTAAATCAATAAAAATGAATGGAGATTCAGTTTTAACTGAACAGTTAAATCACTATTTCTATAACCTAAATACTGGTGTAATTGAAAAAATAATTTTTAAGTCAATTAATTGTGAGTTAAATTTTAAATCTATTAAAACTAATACCAATATAACCCTAAAAAAGGAATATATTCAAAATTGTATTTGTAATAATTATTTCCCCCCAGAAAACTTAGTGTTTTCTTTTGATTCATTAAATAATTTGATTGAGGTTTCTAATATTTCTAAAAATGGGAAAGATTTAATTCAATATGAATATACGTTTTGTAAAGAAACTAATCTGCTAAATTCTATTAAATGCTTTTCGGTCAATAATCCACATGGAAATTATCAGGTTCAAAATATTACCTATGATTCAAATTGTCATTTTATTGGTTTTAATATAGATTCAAGAATAATTGACCAATCAAGAACGGACGATACAAATTTTAATTATGAAAAACACAAATTTCAATTAAATTATAATGAAATTAAAGACGTCATTCAATTAGTTTATAAAATCAATGAAAATGAAATCATTGAAAATAGAGAATTTAAATATTTTTAAAATAGCATCCCTCTGCCCACTGAGCTGGATTTATAATCCTGCTCTAAAAAAATAAGTAAATACGCTTTACTGAATTTTGAATCTTAAAGCAGTAGTGAAGTTTATCCTTTTCTAAATCAACCAACCAAAAATAATTTCATTCGTATGTACTAGTATGTCGAATTTTAATTGAAAGTTCATAGTTTAACAGATTGATAAATCATGAATCTTTAATATTACAAACTTTAACAATTCATATCATATTAAAATATATTTAATGAAAAATCATTTCGTATTTTTGTTGACTTCTTTTAATATAAAATATATATGAATACTTGGTTTACGGTTAAGGTTAAATATACTAAGCAGTTAGAAAACGGAGAATTTAAAAAAGTTTCGGAACCTTATTTACTTGCTGCAATGACATTTACAGATGCAGAAGCAAGAATATATGAAGAATTAGGTTCGTTGATCAGAGGAGAATTTAGTGTAACAAACATCGCTAGAACTGATTTTCATGATATTTTTCATTACGAAGATAGTTTTACCTGGTACAAGGTAAAAGTAGCCTATGAAAGTATGGATGCAGATTCTGAAAAGAAGAAAAAAATATCTCAAAATTTCTTAGTTTCTGCTTCATCAGTGAAAGAGGCTTATGAACGTATACATGATAGTTTATCTACTATGTTAGTTGATTTCGTAGTTCCTTCAATTACTTTGTCTCCTATCGTTGATATTTTTCCTTTTAATGATATCGAGGCAGATAAAGAGATTTCAAGAAAACCGATCGCAGAAGTGTATGAGGATATCGAAGAAACTGTATCTGGAAAAGGGGTTGTTTTTTCAGCGGGTGGATCTGATATAGATGATGAAGAGTCTTTCAGTGATGTAGAAGATGAGTATACTTCAGAAGAAGAATAAATTTACTTTATTTTAAATGAACTTTATATGGATGATTTTTTGAAACAAATCAGAGACGATCACCACAACTTTGATAAAGGCCAATTGAATGACCATATCGGAAATGATCCATTTGCTTTTTTTCACCAATGGTTCAAGGAAGCGTATGAAGCAAAGCAACCGGAAGATAATGCGTTTGTTTTATCTACTGTAAATGAAAACTTTCAACCAAGTTCGCGTATTTTATATCTAAAAGAATTGGATGAGCAGGGGTTCATATTTTATACTAATTATTCATCTCAAAAAGGATCAGAATTAAGCCTACACCCGAAAGCTTCAATGGTATTTTTTTGGCATCAATTAGAAAGACAAGTGAGGATAGAAGGTTTGGTTGAAAAAATTGATTCTTCAATCAGTGATGCTTATTTTGCCTCTCGACCACGTGCAAGTAAATTAGGAGCGTGGGCCTCTCATCAAAGTCAGTCTCTAGAAAATAGAGATGAATTAATGGTTCGACTTGAAAAACTGGCAGCTTTGTATCCAGATGAAGTTCCTAGACCACCTCATTGGGGAGGATATAAATTAATACCTACTCAAATCGAATTTTGGCAAGGAAGACCTTCAAGACTCCACGATCGTTTGGTGTTTGAAAGAGCATCTGTATGGTCTTCAGACTGGAAACTATTCAGAAAAAACCCATAATGATAGAAATCGAGCCGGTTATTGTAAGTTTAGAAAACGGGATTAGACTCGCTTATATGCACGCTCATTCAGTAGTTGCGCATATGGGGGTAACGATTTTAGCTGGTTCTCGATACGAACAATCTAACGAAGAAGGATTAGCTCATTTTTTAGAACATTGTATTTTCAAAGGAACCACAAATCGACGCTCGCTTCATATTCTATCTCGTTTAGATTCAGTAGGTGGAGAATTAAATGCCTACACAACGAAAGAAGAAATTTGTGTTTATGCTTCTTTTACCAAAGAACACACAGCAAGAGCCTCTGATTTATTAGCCGATATCGTGTTAAATTCCAATTTTCCAGAAAAGGAAATTAAAAAGGAAAAAGAAATCGTTTTGGATGAAATCAACTCTTATTTAGATTCACCGAGTGATAAGATTTTTGATGACTTTGAGCATTATTTATTTCAAAAACATCCACTTGGTGCAAATATTTTAGGCACAAAAAATTCTGTTTCAGGATTTACCCGAGAAGATTTATTGCATTATACAGAACGATTTTTCTTTGCAGAAAATATTGTAATCTCTTATGTTGGTGATATCGCAATTGAAAAACTTACTAAAATATTAGAGAAGGATTTTAGTAAGTTGAAAAGAAATGGAGTTCAAGTAAAACCAAGCGTATTTAATAATTATGCTCCGTTTAAAATTCGTTCGAAAGAAGCTAATTTTCAAGCGCATGCTGTAATTGGCGGACTAGCACCTGGTTATAATAGCGAACAACGAAGAGGCATGACTTTGTTGACAAATGTATTAGGTGGTCCAGCATTGAATTCAAGGTTAAATTTAAGTATCCGTGAAAAATATGGTTATACTTATAACATTGAAGCAAGTTATGCTCCATACGCAGATATAGGATACTGGTCTATTTATTTTGGAACCGATCAAAAATATCTTGATAAAACGTTGAAACAAGTTTATAAAGAAATACGTCTCATGTGTAAAGAGGCTTTGAATGAACAACAATTAGCTAAAGCTAAGACACAACTTAAAGGCCAATTAGCTTTATCATTGGATAGTAATTCTGGAATCATGCTCGGTCTAGGTAAAAGTTTACTTTTGTTTAATCAAATTGATTCAATACAAGAGATTTATTCAGGTATAGATCGTTTAACGGTTAAAGAATTGAAAGAAATTTCATCTACTTATTTTAACGAAAATAATATTTCTGAATTAATTTTCGAAGTTACAGAAGAATGAAATTAAATCAGTTAACTTTTTTAATTTTATTTTTGATGGTGTGCATTTCTCCATATGCACAATTCTTTTCTGGCGCAAGATCGTTGTCTTTAGCAGGGAATTCAGTAACACTTAATGATGTTTATACTGTTCATTCAAATCCTGGAATCATTTCGCAAATCAAAGAAATTCAAATTGGTTCAAGTTATAGTAAACCTTACTTAATAAGTGAATTTCAACAACAAAGTATTGCTAGCTTTATTCCTATTCAAAAAGGTGGAATAATCATTCGAGGTGTATTTTCAGGAAAAGAATTGTTTAGACAACAGAAGATAGGTTTAGGCTATGGATTTTCTTTAAATGAAAAATTATCAATAGGTATCGGATTAAATCATCAAGAACTTCGTATTCAACACTATAAATCAAGTAATAAATTAACTGCGGATATTGGATTTTTAGCAAAGATCAATGATAAATTAACCCTTGGGGCATCTATATTGTCTGTTGGAGGGAATCAGTCCAAAGAAAATCTTGAGCGATTTCCTTCAATAATGCAAATAGGAATAAAATATGCTATTCACAATCAATTCGATACCTATATCTCTATTGACAAAACAGCTTTAAATTCAGTGTATTATAGAATTGGTTTTGAATATGAAGCATATAAAAATCTTTGGTTTAGAACAGGGTGTGTTTTAAATGCAAAAGTTTTAGCATTTGGAATTGGGTATGAACTACCTATGCGTTTGAGAATTGATTTAGGAACGCAATGGAATCAAATCCTTGGTTGGACACCTCACATTGGATTATTATATCGTTTCACAACTAAAAAGTAAGATGAAAAAATTACTTATTAGTTTATTCATTTTAAGTTCGTTTTTAGTTTATTCTCAAGAATATGAACCAATTATTCAACAACGTATTGAATATTGGTTGGAAAGAAATGATAGAACTACTACTGATTTAACAAGTATAACCGATATTTGGGATTTTTATATATCAAATCCATTAGACTTAAATCAAGCCACAAAGGAACAGCTACTATCATTAGAATTATTAAATGAGATTCAAATCAATGAATTATTAAAGCACATTGAAGATCATGATAAACTGATAACAATTTACGAATTGCAAACACTTTCTTCGTGGGATATGCAGTCTATTGAACGCATACTTCCCTTTGTTACAGTAGATGAGAAAGTAACAAATTTTCAGTTCTCTTGGCAAAATGCGTTGCGAGATGGAAAGTTTGAATGGATTTCAAGGGTTGACCCTTTAATTGATAAACCAGTTGGGTACAGTGATTCATTAGGTGGAAATGCGACTCAAAGTTATCAAGGGAAACCAATTGGAAGTTATACACGATTACGCTATCAATATGGAACAAACTTAAGTTTAGGTTTAATAGCAGCGAATGATCCTGGGGAAGTGTATTTCAATTCACCAAATAAAAAAGGTTTCGATTTTTATTCTGTTCACGCTTTTTACAAAGGAGGGAAATATATCAAAGCATTTGCTATAGGGGATTATCATCTTCAAATTGGACAAGGTTTGAACTTATGGACGAATTATACTTTTGGAAAGAGTGCTGATATTGGAACCTTAATCCGTAATCCAATTGGTCTTAAACCCAATGTTTCTGCTGATGAAAATCGTTTTCTACGAGGAGGAGCAATTGATTTTGGTTATAAAAATTGGCATTTGTTGGTTTTTACATCACATAAAAAAAGAGATGGAAATATTGAATTTGATTCCTTACAAAACCGTTCGATAATTACAAGTATTGATCTAACAGGATTTCATCGTACTCTATCTGAAATCGAAAAACGAAATCAATTTTCAGAGATCATTCAGGGTGTAAATCTAGGGTATAAGATCCGCAACTTTGAAATTGGTTCTGCATTGGTAAATCAAAATTATTCAATTGATTATTCACCCAATATTAAACCTTACAATCAATTTGATTTTAGAGGGAACCATCAATTAACGGGAAGTGCGGATTATAAATTATTAGTTAGAAATATTATTTTTTACGGTGAACTATCACATTCTTTTATCAATCAGAAAAATGCACTAGTTCAAGGTTTCGGAATAGCTTTTAATCAGTATATAACAATGAACTTGTTTTACCGAAAGTTTGAGACTGGTTATTATACTTTTTACAATTCGGGTGTTTCAGAGGGAACCAATTTATCTAACGAAGAAGGATTTTATTATGGAATGACCATTTCTCCGAATCGTAAATGGCAAATCCAAGGATATGTGGATTTGTTTCAGTTTCCGTGGTTGCGTTTTCAGGTGGATGCGCCCTCAAAAGGACAAGAATATTTGGGTCAAATTACGTGGAGTCCTTCCAAAGTTTCACAAGTCTATTTACGATATCGTCATATCAATAAACAAGCAAATTCATCTCTATTAGAATCTATTTCAACTTTAGAAAATCAACAACAAGAAAACATCCGTTTACATGCTCAAATTCAATTAAATGAAGCGTTTCAAATTCGAAGTAGGGTAGAGTTGGTGCAATGGAATTCGCCCTCGGAAAGTATTCAAAATGGCACATTAATCCAACAAGATTTGATATACAAAACATTACAAACACCGTTGGATATTACGCTACGCTATGCTGTTTTTCAAACAGATTCTTGGAACTCACGGGTGTATAGTTATGAGTCAAATCCTTTGTATGTTTATGGTAATCAAGTGTATTATGATAAAGGAAGTCGTTACTATATTTTATTGCATTACAATCTCAATCGAACTTGGGATTTCTGGGTGAAATTCGGTGATTTAATCTACACAGACAAAACCACTATTGGCTCGGGAAGTCAATTAATAAAAGGCAATCAACAACGTGAAATTACGTTTCAGATGAGGATGCAAATTAGGTGATCAATACCACAACAAATTTCGCAACAACCCTTTTAATCTATCATTTTGAGAAATTATATTGTTGACGGTTTGCTCGAAATCTGCAAATGAAAGTATTCTAGATTCGGTGATTGTTAGATTATTTCATTTTTTAGGTACAACTAATATATTCGTATAAATTACTAAATTTAAAATTCTTTAAAATTTAAGTAGGGGTAGTTTGAAAAACGAACAAAAATGAATAAAAAAAGCTTATCAGAAAGAGATATTTGTACAAAGTTTATTACACCTGCAATTGAAAAAAGTGGTTGGAATCGTAATACTCAATTTTTAGAGGAAGTTTCTTTTACAGATGGTAAAATTCATGTTAGAGGAAAGTTAACTGCTAGAGGTGCTAAAAAACGTGCTGATTATATTTTGTATTATAAGCCAAATATTCCTATTGCTATCATTGAAGCAAAAGACAATAAACATTCTGTAAATGCAGGTATTCAACAAGCGCTTAACTATGCTGAAATATTAGATATACCTTTTGTTTTTAGTAGTAATGGAGATGGTTTTTTATTTCATGATAAAACCGAAGTAAATGAAAATTTAGAGACTGAATTAGGTTTAAATGAATTTCCTTCACCAAAACAACTTTGGGAAAAATATAAAAAACACAAAGGTATTGTAACACCTGAATCTGAGAAAATTGTTGAACAAGATTACTACTTTGATGGAACGAATAGAAGGCCTAGATATTACCAACAAAATGCAATTAATAGAACATTAGAAGCTGTTTCGAAAGGACAAAATAGAATTCTTTTGGTGATGGCAACAGGTACAGGAAAAACGTTTACTGCATTTCAAATTATTCATCGCCTATGGAAAAGTGGGACTAAAAAACGTATTCTATTTTTAGCAGATAGAACCGCTCTAATCGACCAAACAAGAAAAGGTGATTTCAAGCATTTTAAAGATAAAATGACCGTTGTTAAACAACGTCAAATAGATAAAAGTTATGAAATTTATCTTGCACTTTATCAAGGACTTTCAGGAAATGATGATGAAGCAAATGTATATAAACAATTTTCACCTGACTTTTTTGATTTAATAATAATTGATGAGTGTCACAGAGGTAGTTCAAAGGAAGATAGTTCTTGGAGAGAAATTTTAACTTACTTTAAAAATGCCACACAAATTGGATTAACAGCAACACCAAAAGAAACGGACGAAGCAAGTAATTCAGAATATTTTGGTGATCCAGTTTATACTTATTCTTTAAAGCAAGGGATTGAAGATGGATTTTTAGCTCCCTATAAAGTAATTCGAGTAGGATTGAACGTTGATGCAGAGGGATGGAGACCGGAACAAGGAAAAAAAGATAAAGATGGTTTTGTAATTGAGGATAGAATTTATAATCGTAAAGATTTTGATCGAAAATTAGTAATTGAGGAACGTACAGAAATAGTTGCTAAAAAAGTAACTGAATTTCTAAAAGGATTTGACAGATTTGCAAAAACCATCATCTTTTGTGTGGATATAGATCACGCGGAACGAATGCGAACTGCAATTGCTAAATTAAATCCCGATTTAGTTGCTGAAAACCATAAATATGTGATGCAAATTACTGGGGATAATGAAGAAGGTAAGAGGGAGTTAGATAATTTTATTAACCCTGAAGAACGTTATCCTGTGATTGCAACTACCTCTGAATTAATGACAACTGGAGTTGATGCTCAAACATGTAAAGTAATCGTTTTGGATACGAATATTCAATCGATGACTAAGTTTAAGCAAATAGTTGGTCGCGGTACACGTATAAATGAAGAATTTGGGAAGCTCTATTTCACCATATTGGATTTTAGAAATGCTACGGATTTATTTGCAGACAAAGAATTTGATGGTGAGCCAATTCGTGTGAAAGTTACAGGACCTGAAATTGATTTAGAAATTGAACCTGTCATAGATCCTGAAGAGGACAAACCTGTAATTGATTCTGTTTCGGGTGAACCAGTTGTTTTTATTCCTGAACCTCCTCCATATCGTACACCTCCTGATGAACCATTCAGTGTGAATGAACCTCGAGAAAAATTCTATGTAAATGGAGTCAATGTATCTGTTTTAGTAAGTCGCGAGTTATATTTTGATTCCAATGGTAAGCCGATTACAACCAGTTTAAAAGACCATACGAAAGAGATAATTAAAGAAAAATTCTCTTCGTTGGATGATTTTCTATTGAAATGGAACGAAGCAGACAAAAAAGAAGCAATTATTGCTGAATTGATTGAACAAGGCGTGATGGTTGAGGCGCTTTATGAAGCTGTTGATAAGGAAGTTGATTTGTTCGACTTGATTTGTCACGTTGCCTTTGACCAACCCCCTTTGACAAGAAAAGAAAGAGCAAACAATGTAAAAAAGCGTAATTACTTCACGAAATACGGAGAACAAGCACGCAAGGTTTTAGAAACTTTATTGGATAAATATGCTGATGAAGGTGTAGAAAACATTGAAAGCATAGAAGTTTTGAGGGTAAAACCTTTTGATGAATATGGCTCTCCCTTAGAGATTATCCAAGAATTTGGTAGTAAAATCAAATACCTTGAAGCAGTAAAAGAACTAGAATACGAATTATATAAGAAAGCATAAAA